>NZ_JAHBDJ010000056.1:0-23018 GCF_019956375.1 Pseudomonas sp. GL-R-19
ACCCAGGCCCGCCCGACTCAATCGTTGTATCACTGGCCGCTCGCCTTGGCGCTGTGCTTGAGCATACTGCTGGTGGTTCCCGTACTCTGGCCGGACAACCCGTTGCAACGCCTGTTTACCAAGGATCTGTATTTGCAAACGCAATTGCTGCCCGACTGGCGCCAGCGTCTTAAACGCCTGCGTCTGCGGAGGCGCCGATGAGTGCGCTGTGGCCTTACTGGTTCCGGCCCTGGTGGCTACTGTTGCTGCCGCTGCTTGGCTGGTTGCTCTGGCAACTCTGGCACCGCAAGAAGCGCGCCGGGCGCTGGCAGATGATCCTGCCGCCGGCCTTTCACTCGGCACTGCTCAGCGGCGGCAGTGGTCGCGACAGTAAACTGCCCTGGGTCGCGCTCGGCGTGGCGTGGCTGTTGACCGTGCTCGCGCTGTTGGGCCCGGGTTGGGAACGCGTCGAGCAAACCAGCCAGAAACCCGCGGACCCGTTGGTGGTGGTTCTTGAACTGACCCCGGAAATGCTCGCCACCGACGTCACGCCCAATCGGCTGGAACAGGCCCGGCGCAAGCTGTACGACCTGCTGCAGATCCGCAGCGACGCGCAAACCGCCATTGTCGTCTACGCCGGCAGTGCCCACACGCTGGTACCGCTTTCAGATGACCTTTCCACCAGCCGCAACCTGTTGGATGCACTGAAACCGTCGTTGATGCCAGAGCCCGGTCATCGCGCCGATCTGGCGGTACTCAAGGCCCTGGCGCTGCTCGAACAAGCTGCCTTGGGCGACGGTCGGATCCTGCTGATGGGTTCGTCCCTGACCGAACCAGAGCGGCTGGGCATCCGTCGCGCGCTGAACGGCAAATCGACCCGGTTTCTGATGCTCGGCATCGGCACTGCCGAAGGCTCACCCATCACCCAGGAGGACGGCAGTTTCCTCAAGGATGAACAAGGCGCCATTCTCGTGTCGCGCCTCGACGAGCCCGGCCTGAAAGGTTTTGCCAACGACCTGGATGGACGCTTTCGCCAGGCGCGCCTGGACGATAGCGACCTGCACGCCCTTGGCCTGCTCGACGGTCCGCGCAATTTGCGCAACGACGGTCAGACCTTGCGCCTCGATACCTGGGCCGACCAGGGTTACTGGCTGCTGCTGCCACTGTTGCTGCTCGCGGCCTGCGCAGGACGTCGTGGTTGGTTGCTGTGCCTGCCGCTGCTATTGGCGCTACCGCAACCCGGCTATGCCTTCGACCTCGCAGACCTGTGGCTGCGTCCTGATCAACAAGGCGTGCAATTACTCAAACACAAGCGTCCGGCCGAGGCCGCCCGGCGCTTCGAGGACCATCAGTGGCAAGGCGTGGCGCTCTATGAAGCCGGAGACTACGTCGGCGCCGCCGAGCGGTTTGCCGAGGGCAACGATGCCCATGCCCACTACAATCGGGGCAACGCCCTGGCCAAAAGTGGTGAGCTGAAGGCCGCCCTGGACGCTTACGAACAGGCACTGGAACGTCAACCTGATTTGCGTCCGGCACTGACCAACAAGGCGCTGGTGGAACGTCTGCTCAAGGAGAAAAACACTCCTCCCCCTCCTGAGCCAGACGCCGCCAGCAACGCCCGGCCCGAAGCCGAATCGCAGGAACCACCGCCCGGTGCTGCTGCCCAACCCTCGAACAGCGACGAAGGGCAACCGCCCAGCGCGGGTGAGCGACAACCGCCCACCACACCACCGAAACCGGGGACCAATGAAGTACCAGGCAGCGAACTGGGTGACGAACAACACACGACACCACCCTTGCGCCCGGCCACCGACGGCATCGAAGGTGAACAGCGCCAGGCACTGGAGCAATGGCTGCGGCAGATTCCGGATGACCCTGGTGAACTGCTCAGGCGCAAATTCTGGTACGAACAGCAACAACATCAGGATCAGGAAGAAACTCGATGACCCGCTTCACCGTTTTATTGCTTGCACTGTTGCATGGCCTGTTGTTCTGCACCGCCCAGGCGCAGGCAGCAGAGCTGGTCGCCAGTGTGGACCGCAGTCGCCTCAGCTCAGGCGAGACGGTCGAGCTGACCCTGGAGTCCACCGATGTCACTCAGTTCGGCAAACCCGACCTGGCACCGCTGGAGCCGTTGTTCGAAGTGCGCGGCACACGCCAGGTCAACCAGTTGAACACCCTCAGCGGCGAAAACCAGGCCGCCACGCGGTGGATCGTCACCCTCCTGCCCCGGCAAAACGGCAGCGTGGTGATTCCGCCACTGCAACTGGGCGAACTGCAGAGCCAGCCGATCACCCTGCAAGTGGTCGAGAGCGAAACACCGGACAACCCGAACAACCGGGCCCCGGTGTTCATCGATGCCAGCCTCGATCAAACCAGCGTGTACGTACAGGCCCAGGCAGTCCTGACCCTGCGTATCTACCATTCGGTGTCGCTGTACGACGACAGCAGCCTGCCACCCTTGCAGATACCTGATGCGCGCATCGAGCAATTGGGCGACTCACGCACCTATGAAAAAGACATCGATGGTCAGCGCCACGGCGTGATCGAAATGCGCTATGCGATCTACCCGCAACACAGCGGCGAACTGATCATTCCGGCACAGGTCTTCAACGCCGCGCTGGTCGATGCGCAACCAGCACAGGACGCCACCCAAGGGGCGAAATCCGGCAAGTTGATGCCCGTTACCTCGACCGAACTGCTGTTGACGGTCAAGGCCAAACCCATCACCTATCCGGCCGACGCACCCTGGCTGCCTGCGCGCAGCCTGAGCCTGAGCGAAAGCTGGAACCCGGAGCCGGATCACACCCAGGTCGGTGATTCACTGACCCGCAGCCTGACAGTGACGGCCGAAGGCTTGTCCAGCACCCAACTGCCACCACTGCCCGGCACCGATGTCGGCGGCCTGCGCCGCTACCCGGATCAACCGGTGCTCGGCAACCAGAACAGCGAACGCGGCCTGGTCGGCAGTCGTGAAGACCGCGAGGCCCTGGTGCCGACACGGACCGGCGTCATCGAGTTGCCCACCGTCGACCTGGTCTGGTGGAACACCTTCGAAGACCATCTGGAACGCAGCAGCCTGCCCGCTCGCACGCTGCACGTGGCGGCCAATCCGAGCCTGGTGGTCGACACGCCTGCCGGCGCCTCACCGATCGATGCCAGCGCCGACAGCGAAGCGCTCTGGCGCTGGAAGCTCAGCACCTTGATCCTGGCCTGCACCACCCTGCTCGGCTTCGGCCTCTGGTGGCGTGGCCGCTGGCAACCGGCGGTGGCGCGTGTCGCTCAAACCGGCCCGAGCCCGCGCACCGTACTCGACGACCTCAAGCGCGCCTGCCAGGCCAACGACTCCCACGCCACCCGCCAGGCCCTCGACGCCTGGGCCCGCCAACAGCCGGAAACCCTGGCCGACATGGCCGCCCGCTTCGTGCCACTGTCCAACGCCCTCGACGGCCTGAACGGCGCGCTGTACAGCGAAACCGGCCAGTACTGGCAAGGTGACGAGTTGTGGCGGGTGATCAAGGCGATCCCGATTACCGAACGGGTGCAGGATCCGGTCGGTGACAGTGGGTTGCCGCCGCTTTATCCGAAGTAACGCCGGACAGAGGATCACGCCAAACCTGTAGGAGCCGGCTTGCCGGCGAAGCTCTGGCAGATATTGTGCAGGCTTCCGGGCCGCCTTCGCTGGTAAGCCAGCTCCTACAGGCACGGGTGTTTGAAGTATTGGGGGACTGCTCCAGACCTGTATGAGCAAAGGCATTCAGCAACCTGTTCTGTTTGCCAGTAAACTCTCCCCCCTTTCGCCGCCTTCATTTTTCCCGCGGCCATTCCTATTTTGTAGCGGAGTCCGCCTTGCGCTTGTTTCACACCTCCGACTGGCACCTCGGGCAGAACCTGCACGGCCAGGATCGCGATTTTGAACACGGCTGTTTTCTCGACTGGCTGTTGCGCCAGCTGAAACTGGATCAACCGGATGTGCTGTTGATCGCCGGCGATATCTTCGACACGGTCAATCCGCCGGTCAAAGCCCAGGAACGCCTCTACGACTTCATCGTCAGCGCCCACGAGCAACAGCCGTCGCTAACCATCGTGATGATCGCCGGCAACCACGACTCCGGTTCGCGGATCGAACTGCCCGCACCCTTGATGCGGCGTTTGCGCACCCATGCGCTGGGCCGCGTGCTGTGGCTCGACGACGGGCAACTGGATGCCGAACGCCTGCTGCTGCCCTTGCCGGATGCCAGTGGTGAAGTCGCCGGCTGGTGCCTGGCGCTGCCGTTCCTGCGCCCGGCGGAAGTCACCGGCGCGCATTTGGGCGACGACTACCTGCGCGGGATCGGCCAGGTGCACGAGTGGCTGATCGAAGCGGCCAATGCCAAGCGCCAGCCGGGTCAGGCACTGATCGCCATCAGCCACGCGCACATGGCCGGCGGTTCGGTGTCGGAAGACTCCGAGCGCAGCCTGATCATCGGCAATGCCGAAGCCCTGCCCGCCAGCCTGTTCGGGCCGAGCATCAGCTATGTCGCCCTGGGTCACCTGCACAAACCGCAGAAGGTCAACGGCGAGGAGCGCATCCGCTACAGCGGCTCGCCGATCCCGCTGTCGTTCTCCGAGATCAGCTATCAGCACCAGATTCTCGACATCAAGCTCGACGGCGAGACCCTGCTCAGCGTCGAGCCGAAGCTGATCCCCCGCGCGGTCAACCTGCAACGCATCGGCCCGGCGCCATTGAGCGAGATCCTGCTGCAACTGGCGGACCTGCCGAACATCGACCTGTTGGCCGAGATCCAGCGCCAGCCATGGCTGGAGGTGCGGGTGCGCCTCGACGAGCCGCAGCCCGACCTGCGCAATCAAGTGGAAATCGCCCTGCAAGGCAAGGCCGTGCGCCTGGTGCGCATCGCCGCCGAGTACGCCGGCAACGGCGGCCGTGACGCTGCCGACGAAGGCGGCACGCTGATCGAACTGGACCAGCTCACGCCTCAGGAACTGTTCAGCCGCGCCTGGCAGGACAACTACGGCAGCGAGGTCGACGAGCAGACCCTCAAGGACTTTGCCGAGCTGTTGCAGGACGTGCAGATGGAGAGCGAACAGCCATGAAAATCCTCGCGATCCGCCTGAAAAACCTCGCCTCGCTGGCCGGGCCTTTTGAAATCGACTTCACCGCCGAACCCCTGGCCAGTGCCGGACTGTTCGCCATCACCGGCCCTACTGGCGCCGGTAAAAGTACCCTGCTCGATGCCTTGTGCCTGGCGCTATTTGGCGCCGTACCGCGCCTGAACAACACCGGCCGCGACGCCAAGGTACCGGACGCCGACGGCGAAATCGCTACCGGCGACCCGCGCACCCTGCTGCGTCGTGGCACGGGTGATGGCTATGCGGAAGTGGATTTCGTCGGTGTCGACGGCCGTCGTTACCGCGCCCGCTGGGAAGCCAATCGCGCCCGGGACAAGGCCGCCGGCAAGTTGCAGGCCAGCCGCCAGAGCTTGCGTGACATCGATCAGGATCAATTGCTCGCCAGCCAGAAAGGCGAATACAAGGCTCAGCTCGAAGCCGCGCTGGGGCTGAATTTCGAACAGTTCACCCGCGCGGTGATGTTGGCGCAAAGCGAGTTCAGCGCGTTCCTCAAGGCCGACGACAACGACCGCAGCGAATTGCTGGAAAAACTCACCGACACCGCGCTCTACACCCGCCTCGGTCGTCGGGCCTTCGACAAGACCAAGGAGGCTCGCGAGGCGCACAAGCTGCTGCAGGATCAGGCCAGCGGGGTGACGCCGCTGTCACCCGAAGCCCGCGCGGAACTGGATGAGCGCTTCTACCAGGCGCAGCAACAACTCAAGGCCCGGCAGGCGCAGCTCAAACAACTTGAACTGCAGGACACCTGGCTCAAGGACCTGCGTCGCTTGCAGGACGAACATCTGGCTGCCAGCGAACAACTGCAATCGGCACAGACTCACTGGGAGGCCCTGGCCAGTGAGCGCTTGAGGCTCACCCGCCTCGAACAGCTGGCCCCGCAACGGCACCAGTTCGCCCGTAAAGCCGAGGTCGACGCGCTGCTGACACCCTTGGCGGCGCAGATTGCCTTGCACACGCAGCAGCACGGCGAACTCGGCGAGCGTCAGACGCAGCTCGAGCAACAGCTTAGCGCCGCCCGGATCGCGTTGAACGAAGCGCAACAACGGCAAACCGCCAGTGCGCCGCTACTGCGCCAGGCCTTCGAAGCGCAAAGCACCCTCGCCCGCCTCGCCAAGGACACCGCCCTCAGTGCCGAGGCAAAGCAAAATGCCGAGCAGGCCTGCAGCCAGGGCCAGAGCACGATTCAGACTTTGCTCGATCAGCAAACCCGTGGCGCCGGGGACTTGCAGCGCATTGCCACCGAGCTGGAACAAAGCACTCATCTGGCACCGTTGAGCGATGCCTGGAATGCCTACCGCGATCGGCTGCAACAGTTGATGTTGATCGGTAACCGGTTGAATCAGGGCCAGGCCGAACTGGCCAGTCTTGAGCAAAACGCCGCGAGCACCGAACAAACGCTCAGCGCGCAGAAGCAACAACTGGAGGTGCTGTTCAAGGAGGCCGGTGCCGAGCCGGATGCCGTCGCCGAGCAGATCGGCATCCTGGGCAGTCTGTTGCAGGACAACCGCAAGCAACTGCGCGCTGTCGAAGACCTTGCACGCTTGTGGGCCAGCCAGCAGGAACTGGACCAGCGCGGCGCCGAGCTGCAGCAACGTCTGCTCACCGCGCAGCAGGAACGTGAACGCCTGACCCAGGACGGGGTCAAGGCCAAGGTTGATCTGAGCGTTGCCGAACAGACACTCAAAGTCACTCGCGAACTGCTGGAGCGTCAGCGTCTGGCGCGCAGTGCCAGTGTCGAAGAGCTGCGCGCGCAGTTGCAGGACAATCAGCCATGTCCGGTGTGCGGCAGCAACGAGCATCCGTATCATCAGCCCGAAGCCCTGCTGCAGAGCCTCGGCCGTTTTGATGAAAGCGAACAGGCCAACGCCCAGAAGGCCGTCGACCTGCTCAAGGAAAAACTCACCGACCTGCGTGCCGAAGTCGGCGGGTTGATCGCCCAGCAAAAGGAACTGCTGCAACAGCAGGAGCATCTGGCGACCCAACAGCAAGCCCTCGCCCCAAGTCTGGAAGCGCATCCGCTGGCTGCCCAACTGCTGAATCAGGACGCCGTCAAACGCGACGCCTGGCTCACCCAGCAAAACAGCCAACTCAACCAGAGCATCAGCCAGGACGAGCAACGGCAAAGCGCGCTGCTCACCCTGCAACAGGATGCCACGCGCCTGACCCAACAACTGCGTCATGCCGAAACCGCGCACCAGCAAGCGGCCCAGCACCTGGGCAACCAGCAACGCGAACTGGACAACGACCGCCAGCGTCTGGACGAAGAACTCAAGGCATTCGCCAGCCTGCTGCCAGCCGAGACCCTGCAAGCGCTGCGCGTCGAACCGGCCGCGACCTTCATGCAGCTCGACCGGCAGATCGCCGAGCGCCTGGCGCAAGTCGAGCAACAAAAGGAAGAACTGGCCGAGCAGCAACAGCGCCAGCAAAATCTGGAGAAGGAACAGGATCGCCAGCAAAACCGCGTGCAACAATTGCAGGCCGCCGAACAGCAGTTCACCGGGCTGGCCGAGCAGCAACAGGCGAGCCAGCACACCCTCGGGCAATTACTCGGCGAACACAGCAGTGCCGAACATTGGCAGCAGCAACTGGAACAGGCCGTGGAACAGGCGCGCAGCGCCGAAACCAGTACCGCGCAGACGCTGCAAAGTGTCCTCACGCAGTCTGTGCAACTCGCCGCCGAGCTGAATGCCCAGCAAGAACGCTTGCACGCACTGGAAGCTGAAGAACGTGAGCTCGCCGGCAAGATCGGCGACTGGCGTGCCCGCCATCCCGAACTGGATGACGATGGCCTCGAAGACCTTCTGCGGGTTGACGACACTCAGGTCAGCGAACTGCGCCAGCGCTTGCAGCAAAGCGAAAAAGCCATCGAGCAAGCCCGCGTCCTGGTGCAGGAGCGCGACAAGCGCCTGCTCGATCATCAGGCGCAACACAACGGCAACCTCGATGCCGAGCAATTGGCCAGTGCCTTGATCGACTTGCAAAACCTCGCCGCCACCAACGAGCAACACTGCGCCGAACTGCGCGCCGAGCAGGCCGAGGACCAGCGCCGGCAGAACGCCAATCAGGCCCTGGCACAGCAGATTGCCGACGCCTATAGCGAATACCAGCGCTGGGCACGCTTGAATACGTTGATCGGCTCCGCCACCGGCGACACCTTCCGCAAGATCGCCCAGGCCTACAACCTCGACCTGCTGGTGCACCACGCCAACGTGCAATTGCGCCAACTGGTGCGGCGCTACCGCCTCAAGCGTGGCGGCAGCATGCTCGGGTTGCTGGTGATGGACACCGAAATGGGCGACGAACTGCGTTCGGTGCATTCGCTGTCCGGTGGCGAGACTTTCCTGGTATCGCTGGCGCTGGCCCTTGGTCTGGCATCGATGGCGTCGAGCACGCTGAAAATCGAATCGTTGTTCATCGACGAAGGCTTCGGCAGCCTCGATCCGGAATCCCTGCAACTGGCCATGGACGCCCTTGACGGCTTGCAGGCCCAGGGCCGCAAGGTCGCGGTGATTTCCCACGTGCAGGAAATGCACGAACGGATTCCCGTGCAGATTCAGGTCCAGCGCCAGGGCAACGGCCTGAGCACCCTGGAGGTGAAATGAACACGTTGTATTCCTTCCGCCGCTGCCCGTACGCCATGCGCGCACGCATGGCCCTGCGTTATACGGGAGTGGCCGTGGTCATCGTCGAAGTCAGCCTGAAGGCCAAGCCCGCCGAAATGCTCGCGCTGTCGGGCAAAGGCACGGTGCCGGTACTGAGCGCCGATGGCCGGGTGATCGACGAAAGCCTCGACATCATGCGCTGGGCCCTGGCCCAGAACGATCCGCAGGACTGGTTGCTCAAGGCTGATCCTGTCGCAGCAGCGCAAATCGCCCCGCTGATCGAACAGAACGATCAGGAGTTCAAGGTCCACTTGAATCGCTACAAGTACGCCGAGCGTTATCCCGAGCAGCCGATGGAGGTTTATCGCGGCGAAGGCGAAGTATTTCTGCAAAAGCTGGAGGTCTTGCTGGAAGGACGCGATTACTTGCTGGCCGATCATCCAAGCCTGGCCGACGTAGCGTTGATGCCCTTCGTGCGCCAGTTCGCCCATGTCGACCGCGAGTGGTTCGCGCAGACGCCGTATCGACGGTTGCAGGACTGGTTGCAGCGGTTTCTGGAGTCGGATTTGTTTACCGGTGTGATGCGCAAGTAAGCCGCCGCACACTGTGTTGAGGGGGGCTTCAGGCCAACACCTCACACATCCCGATCGCTGAGCAATCCACCTGGAACGGCCCGAACACCACCCCTTCTGTCCTGACCGGCGGATTGCCGGTCAGCATGCCCTGGGCGCTGGCGTTTTCGATGTTGCGGGCGATGTTGTGGTTGGCTTCGATGGTCCGTGCCACCGAGCCTGCCGAGCCCTGGCCGATCCCCAGCAGGGAGGATCCGTTGGTCATGAACGCCAGGAACGCAATGACCCAAAGTCTGTGCCCTTTCATGCGCCGACGACTCCCGCGAGTTCAGCCTGATCGACGCTCGCGTTTTGCGCTCGGTGTTCAAACTGGATGCCGGGATGAGCGACCTGGATCGGTGCTTCGAAGGTGGATTGCGACTGCGCCGAAAGGCTGACCAGCAGCACCATGGCAAGGTAAAGACCGATCGCCACATAGGCGCCGTATTTGGCAGAAGTGAGAATTGCGCTGGCCATGATGTTCTCCGCGGGCATGTTTCAATGCCAACAGAATCGATCAAAAAAGCCTGGGTAACCACTCAGGGTTATCCATAGTAACCATCAGCCTCATTGATCATTAAGCCAGTCTATTTCACTCTTCAATAAAACTTATCAAGCGCTCGCGCGCAGCCTCCGGCTCACCCGGAACAGGGTCGGCTGCCGACAGAATGGGGGTGGAATAGAGAAAAAGAACAACCAATGCCAGACGCGTCACCATGCTGCTGATCCTTGCCGTGAGGAGGAGTCAAAAAATCAGCGTCAATTTAAACGTATGTCAATATGATATCAAGCACAGCATTGGTGGCAAACTGATACTGTCGTAAATGCGTTATGCAGGAGCGACATCACTCTGATCGTTTTCGACACTCTGGCTTTCAACGCCAGGGTCTTCGATCATCAGTGACTTCGCTCCTGCATAAAGGCAGGGGTAAACGCTCAGGCTTGGGTTTTGTGATCCAGCGCGGCGTAGAAGTTGGCGCTCTGTTGCAGGTATTTTGGGGTGTAGCTCTGGGTGTGGGCTTTTTTGTCGCTGATTTCAACGTTGGCACTGGCTGGCAGTGCAACGGTGGCAGAAATGGCGGAAGCGGCGATGACAGAGAAGATGTTGAAGTTCATGGCGGTATTCCTCGGATTCAGTTGGCTTGCTTGCCCGGTGGGGCCGTGAAGCAAACTTAACCCTCGAGGGTTCGTGCCTTGAAATGCTTTGTAGCAGTACCAGATATCAGCGCCATTGATAAAAGCAGGCAAGCCCCATCAACCGGGGCCTGCGGCTTATTGACGCAGCAGAAACCTGAGGTCGCTCGGGGCGTCCATTGGCAGTTTTTGCACGGTCTTGCCCAGCAGACCAGTCCTGGCATCGCGTTCGACGACGACAATCTGGTTGCTCTTCTGATTGGCGATCAACAGGAATTTGCCGCTCGGATCGAGGCTGAATTCCCGCGGGTGATCGCCCTCCACCGCCCGGCGTTGCAGCTCGTTGAGGTGGCCGGTGGCAGGATCGATGGCAAACACCAGCAGTTGATTGGCCGTGCCACGGTTGCTGACGTAGAGGAACTTGCCGTCAGCCGAGGCATGCAACGCCGCCGCAGCTTTTTCCGAGACGGGTTGCCCGGCAGCCAGATCGACCATCTGCGTCTGTTCGAGTCGGCCGTCGTGGTAATCGAACACCGCCACTTGCGCGCTCATTTCCATGGTCAGCCAGGCGTGTTTGCCATCGGCGCTGAACAGCAGATGACGCGGTCCGCTACCGGGCGGCAGTTGCACGAATGCCGGGGTCACCGGAGTCAGTGGCAGTTCGGGGTTGGCCTTGGGGTCGAAGCGGTAGGCAAACACCCTGTCGGCACCAAGATCGATTGCGAACACGTATTGGCCATCCGGTGACGGGATGGCCGAATGCACGTGAGCCGAGGCCTGACGCTCGGGGTTGACCCGGCTCGCCGGGTGGCTGCTCATCTGCACCACCGGTTTGAGCGTGCCATCGGCCGCCACCGGCATCACTGCGAGGGTGCCGCCCGGGTCTTCGGCCACCGAGTAATTGCTGACGAACAAATGGCTGCCATCGGTGCTGAGGCTGGAATGGGTCGGCTCGTTGCCCAGGCTTTGTACCTGGCTGATCAGGCTCAGCGCATGGGTCTTGGGATCGATGGCGTAACTGCTGACGCGCCCGACCGGATCGGTCTGGCCCGGGCCGTTTTCGTTGACCACGAACAAGTGTCGCTGGTCCTTCGACAGGGTCAGCCACGACGGGTTTTCGCTTTTGATCACTTGCAGGGGCCGCGCATCGATCTGCCCGGTGCTGCTGTCGAAAGCCAGGCGGTAGATGCCCTGGCTTTGACCGGCGGTGTAGGAGCCCACGAGCAGTTGATAGTCTTCGGCGGATGCGATCTGGACACCCATCGCACCGATGCTGCCGGCCATCAACAGTGGCCAGAGGTTACGCATCGCCTTGATCGTCATCATCGTTGTCGCCACCGACGACATCGCCCAGGCACACCAAACGGTGTTCACCCGAGTCACCGGTGATCAACCAGCTTTGCAGCGAGGTGTCGAAGGTCGCGGCCTGGATCTGTGCCGGGGTGAACTCCCAGTGCTTGGCCGCACGGCCATCCATGCATTCAATGTGCAGGTTATCGACCTCGTCGAGGGCGAATTCGAAGGCATGCAGCCCGTCGATCTCTACCATTCCGCAGTGTTCGAGGGCATTGAGCAAGGTGTCGGTTGGGGAAGTCATGGCAGTCAATCTTTGAATGAGAAAGACGCAATGATAGCTCATGCACCACCTCCCCTGTAGGAGCGAGCCTGCTCGCGATGGCGGCAGTCCAGTCGATTTAAATGTTGACTGATGTTCCGCTATCGCGAGCAGGCTCGCTCCTACAGGGATTGTGGTCGGCCGCTAGAGTGCCTCGCGGGACGATTGCCCATCCACCAGTCGCTGGATACGCAGCGGATTGCCGTTCTTCAGCGCATCCGGCAGCAAATTGTCCGGATAGTTCTGGAAGCACACCGGGCGCAGGAAACGATCGATAGCCAGGGTGCCCACCGACGTACCGCGCGCATCGGACGTTGCCGGGTACGGTCCGCCGTGGACCATCGAGTCGCAGACTTCAACGCCCGTCGGATAGCCATTGAGCAGGATGCGTCCGACCTTCTGTTCCAGCAAAGCCGTCAGCCCGGCGAACTGTTCGAAGTCTTCCGGCTCGCCAATGAGGGTGGCGGTCAACTGGCCGTGCAGCGCGTTCAATGCGGCACTGAGTTGTGCCTGGTCAACGACTTCGACGAACACGGTGGTCGGGCCGAAGACTTCTTCTTGCAAGACTTCATCGCCGTCGAGCAACAGGCTGACATCCGCCTTGAACAGCTGCGGTTGGGCCTGATTGCCTTGCTGCGGGCTGCCGGCGAGGTGCTCGATGCCTGGATGAGCGAACAGTTTTTGCAGACCTTTGCCATAGCTGCTCAAGGTTCCGGCATTGAGCATGGTTTGCGCTGGCTGATCACCCATCAGCCCGGCGACCTGCTGCACGAACGCGCTGAACTGCGGCGAGCGAATACCGATCACCAGGCCTGGGTTGGTGCAGAACTGACCGCAGCCTTGTACCACCGACGCGGTCAGGTCACGGGCGATGCTTTCTGCGCGCACTTCCAGGGCTTGGGGCAACAGGATCACCGGGTTGATGCTCGACATCTCGGCGAACACCGGAATCGGTTGCGCGCGGGCCGCGGCCATGTCGCACAAGGCTCGACCGCCCTTGAGCGAACCGGTGAAACCCACCGCCTTTATCGCCGGATGCTTGACCAGCGCCTCGCCGACACCGCCGCCGTAGATCATGTTGAACACCCCGGCCGGCATCCCGGTTTTCTCGGCGGCGCGAATGATCGCATCGGCCACCTGCTCGGCCGTGGCCATGTGACCGCTGTGGGCCTTGAACACCACCGGGCAGCCAGCAGCCAGCGCCGAGGCGGTATCGCCGCCAGCGGTGGAGAATGCCAATGGAAAGTTGCTGGCACCGAACACCGCTACCGGCCCGAGGCCGATACGGTATTGACGCAGGTCCGGGCGCGGCAACGGTTGACGCTCCGGCAATGCCCGGTCGATCCGTGCACCGTAGAAATCACCGCGACGCAAGACTTTGGCAAACAGACGCATCTGTCCGCTGGTACGTCCACGCTCGCCTTGTATTCGCCCCGTCGGCAACGCCGTTTCGCGGCAGACCACGGCGACAAAATCATCACCGAGGGCATCCAGTTCATCGGCAATGGCCTCGAGAAACTGCGCCCGCCGCTCCGCACTCAAACTGCGATAGGCCGGGTACGCGGCGGCGGCCGCGTTGGCCGCCGCATCGACTTCCAGCGGGGTCGCCTGATAAAAGTCGTGGAGCAATGCCTCACCGGTGGTGGCATCGAAACTCTGCAACTTGACGCTGCCGGCGGCGCTGCGTTGGCCGCCAATGTAGTTGTGACCAAGAATCCGGGTCATGGGTAAGTCCTCAAAGTGTGCCGACGGTGCCAGGTTCGAAAGCCGCTGCAACCGGTGCGATGCCATTGATCAATGGCGCGCCGAATTCGGCCTGGGTGATCTCGAACACGTCACCCGGTTGCGTGCGAATGCCGTCGGCAAAGGACAGGGTCGCGGTGCCGAAGAAGTGAATGTGCACATCCCCGGGACGCAGGAACTGGCTGTACTTGAAATGATGGAATTCGAGGTTGGCCAGGCTGTGGCACATGTTCGCCTCGCCGCTGAGAAACTCGTTCTGCCATAGCACCTCGCCGTCGCGCAGGATGCGGCTGGTGCCCGCCAGATGCTGCGGCAGTTCGCCGACCCGCAGTTCCGGGCCATAGCTGCAGCTGCGCAGTTTCGAATGGGCCAGATACAGGTAGTTCTTGCGTTCCATGACGTGGTCTGAGAACTCGTTGCCCACGGCAAAACCCAGGCGATACGGCTTACCGTCGCGACCGATGACGTACAGGCCGGCGATCTCCGGCTCTTCGCCGGCATCTTCGGCAAACGGCGGCAGGGGAAACGGCTGGCCCGGCCTGACGACGATGCTGCCATCGCCTTTGTAGAACCATTCCGGCTGCACACCGGCTTGATCTGCTGCCGGTTTGCCACCCTCCACGCCCCATTTGAAGATGCGCATGGTGTCGGTCATCGCCGATTCGTCGCCACTTTGCTGGTGCATCTTGTCCCGGGCCGATGCACTGCCCAGATGGGTCAGGCCCGTGCCACTGACCAGCATGTGCGCCGGGTCCGGATGATCCAGGGGCGGCAGGATGCGCCGCTGTGTCAACAGTTCAGCATAGTCGTGGCTGATGCCCAGCCCCAGGCTTTGCACCTGTTGCTCAAGATTGGCGCCCGCCTCGATCGCCGCCAACGCCAGATCGCGAACGGTGCGCGCGTCCTGCACTTCACGGACCAGCCCCGCCTCGACCACGCCGACACGGCGTTCTCCGTTACTCAATTCGAACTGAACCAAACGCATGAAATTTCTCCTATTCCTTCAAAAACACCGCAGATCCCTGTAGGAGTGAGCCTGCTCGCGATAGCGATGTATCAGTCGCCGACAACATTGGATGTGCCGACGCTATCGCGAGCAGGCTCACTCCTACATTGCATTAGCGTGCACTTGCTGCAAATTGATCGACTGGCAGGACGTGTTTGCGCTCCAGCAGGCGATAGACGACGCCAGTCAGAATCAGGCCAAACACCATCACCCCGGAGAGGAAATACAAGCCGGACGCCAGGTTGCCGGTGTATTCCTTGAGTGCGCCGATCACGAATGGACCGAGGTAACCACCGAGGTTACCCACCGAGTTGATCAAGGCGATCCCAGCCGCCGCACTGGCGCCGGCAAAGAATCGACCCGGCAGGGTCCAGAACACCGCAGTGCAGGAAAACAGCGCGAACGCCACCAGGCACAGCGCCGCCAGTTGCAGCACCGGCACCGACAGCCAGGCGCTGAGGAACAGGCCGATCGCACCCAGTACGTAAAGCACGGCGAGGTGACCGTAGCGGTCGTTCAAGCGGTCGGAACTGCGCGGAATGATCAGCAGGCCGACGATCCCGAAGATGTACGGCACCGCGGAAACGAAACCGGTCACCAGGTCGCTGCCGCCGAATTGCTTGATCAGGGTCGGCAGCCACAAGCCCAGGCCATAGATGCTCAGGGTCACCGGCAGGTAGAACAGCGCCAGCAGCAGGACGCGTTTGTCCTTGAGGGCGTGCAGCGGATTGCCATGGCGGGTCTGGCCGTACGCGTCCAGGTCCTTTTTCAATTCGGTGCTCAGCCAGTCCTTTTCCGCCTGGTCCATCCACTTCACTTGTTGCGGACCGTCGGGCAGGTAACGCAGCACCGGCCAGGTCAACAGGATCGCCGGGGTGCCGATGACGATGAACAGCCACTGCCAGCCATGCAGCCCCAACACACCGTCCATGCCCAGCAAGCCACCGGACACCGGGCCGGTGATCATCATTGCGATGGGTTGCGACAGGATGAACAGCCCGAGGATCTTGCCGCGATGGCGCACCGGGAACCATTGGGTGATGTAGTACAGAACGCCCGGGAAGAACCCGGCTTCGGCGGCGCCGAGCAAAAAGCGCATCACATAGAAGCTGCTCGGCCCCTGGACGAAGGCCATACCGATGGTGATGGCGCCCCAGGTGATCATGATCCGCGCGAACCAGCGCCGTGCGCCGAAGCGGTCGAGCATCAGGTTGCTGGGGATTTCCAGCAGGAAGTAGCCGATGAAGAACAGCCCGGCGCCAAGACCGTAGGCGGCATCGCCCAGGCCGATGTCAGCGCCCATGTGCAGTTTGGCGAAGCCCACCGCAGAGCGGTCCACATAGGCGATCAGGTACAGCAGGATCAGGAAGGGAATCAGTTTCAGCGTAATGCGACGGATAAGCCGCAGTTCCTGGCTCATGAGATCGGTCTCCGATTGTTGTTGTTATGGAACCTCGGGGGACGCCTCTCGCGAAAAATCGCCAGGGCCATCCCTCCGTTTGAGTCGACTATATAGTAATACTATTTATCCAACAACACTTCCAAACAGTGCAATTTGCGCTTATGTTACGCCTCAGCTCGAACAATATAGTCATACAATAAGAGAATCGATCATGTCTGATAAGAAACCCACCCTGCGCTCCGCCCAATGGTTTGGCACGGCCGACAAGAACGGCTTCATGTACCGCAGCTGGATGAAGAATCAGGGCATCGCCGACCACCAGTTCCATGGCAAGCCGATCATCGGCATCTGCAACACCTGGTCGGAACTGACCCCGTGCAACGCGCATTTCCGCCAGATTGCCGAGCACGTCAAACGTGGGGTGATCGAGGCCGGCGGCTTTCCGGTGGAGTTTCCGGTGTTCTCCAACGGCGAATCGAACCTGCGCCCGACCGCCATGCTCACCCGCAACCTGGCGAGCATGGATGTCGAAGAAGCCATTCGCGGCAACCCGATCGATGGCGTGGTGCTGCTGACCGGTTGCGACAAAACCACCCCGGCCTTGCTGATGGGCGCCGCCAGTTGCGACGTGCCGGCCATCGTGGTCACCGGCGGGCCGATGCTCAACGGCAAACACAAGGGCAAGGACATCGGCTCCGGCACCGTGGTCTGGCAGCTCAGCGAACAGGTCAAGGCCGGCACCATCAGCATCGACGATTTCCTCGCGGCCGAGGGCGGCATGTCCCGCTCGGCCGGCACCTGCAACACCATGGGCACGGCCTCGACCATGGCCTGCATGGCCGAAGCGCTCGGCACTTCCCTGCCCCACAACGCGGCGATCCCGGCGGTGGATGCGCGCCGTTATGTGTTGGCACACATGTCCGGCATGCGGGCCGTGGAGATGGTGCGCGAAGACTTGAAGCTGTCGAAGATCCTGACCAAAGAGGCCTTCGAGAACGCCATTCGCGTCAATGCCGCCATCGGCGGTTCAACCAACGCAGTGATCCATCTGAAGGCCATTGCCGGGCGCATTGGCGTGGAACTGGACCTGGATGACTGGACCCGTATCGGTCGCGGCATGCCGACCATCGTCGACCTGCAACCGTCCGGGCGTTTCCTGATGGAAGAGTTCTATTACGCCGGTGGCTTGCCCGCCGTGCTGCGTCGCCTCGGTGAAGCCAACCTGATCCCGAACCCGAATGCCTTGACCGTCAATGGCAAGTCCATCGGCGAGAACACCAGGGACGCGCCGATCTATGGCGAAGACGAAGTGATCCGCACCCTCGACAACCCGATCCGCGCCGACGGCGGCATCTGTGTCTTGCGCGGCAACCTGGCACCGCTGGGCGCGGTACTCAAGCCGTCCGCCGCCACGCCCGAACTGATGCAGCATCGCGGCCGCGCAGTGGTATTCGAGAACTTCGACATGTACAAGGCGCGGATCAACGATCCGGAACTGGACGTGGATGCCAACTCGATACTGGTGATGAAGAACTGCGGGCCGAAGGGTTATCCGGGCATGGCCGAGGTCGGCAACATGGGCCTGCCGGCCAAGCTGCTGGCCCAGGGCGTGACCGACATGGTACGTATTTCCGACGCGCGCATGAGCGGCACCGCGTACGGCACTGTTGTCCTGCACGTTGCCCCGGAAGCCGCTGCCGGTGGACCGCTCGCCGCCGTGAAAGAAGGCGACTGGATCGAACTCGATTGTGCCAGCGGCCGTTTGCACCTGGATATTCCGGATGCCGAACTGGCCGCACGCATGGCCGATCTGCAACCGCCACAGAACCTGATCGTCGGTGGGTATCGTCAGCTGTACATCGACCACGTGCTGCAAGCGGACCAGGGTTGCGACTTCGACTTCCTGGTCGGTTGCCGCGGGGCTGAAGTGCCGCGCCACTCTCACTGACACCACCCTCCCCCTGTAGGAGCGAGCTTGCTCGCGATGGACGTGAACGATAACGCGTGCTGTCTGAAAGCAAACGTCGTCTTGAAGTCCATCGCGAGCAAGCTCGCTCCTACAGTCGTTCGGCGCCAGTATCAAACCCGGCTCTGACGACCATCCCTCCCGCGCCTGCTATCATGCGCGACACCTATTCGCACAGGACCGCGTCGTTCCCCATGGATTACCGCAAACCCTCCGACCGCAAAAGCATGCACTCGCGCATCGTCCAGGAACTGGGCATGCAGATCGTCTCGGGACGTTTCCTGCCCGACGACAAACTGCCCGCCGAAGCGCTGTTGTGCGAAGAATATGCGGTCAGCCGGCCGGTGCTGCGTGAAGCCACCCGGGTCCTGGTTGCCAAAGGCCTGGTGTATTCCCGTCCGCGGGTCGGGACCGTGGTCAAGCCGCGCAAGGACTGGCACATGCTCGATCCGGACGTGCTGCACTGGTTGATGCAAAGCAGCCCGCAGAATCAGTTTTTCGACCTGCTGACCAGTGTGCGCAGCATCATCGAACCGGCTGCCGCCGCCCTAGCCGCGCAATTCGCCACGGATGCGGACATTGCCTCCATCGGTGAGGCCTACCAGCGCATGGAAGCCGCACCGACGCCGGAGGCGCTGTTGCAGCCGGACCTGGACTTCCACAGTCGCATCGCCGATGCCACGCACAACGACTTGCTGGCCAACCTGTGCAACATGCTCTCGGTGGCCATCGCCGAAGCCTTGAAACATTCCAACCAGCGACCGAACCTGCATGAACTGGCGCTGCCACGGCACAAGGCAATCCTGACCGCCATCGAGAATCGTGATGCCCTCGGGGCCCGGCATGCGACGCTGGTGCAACTCGATGATGCGCGCAGTGCGTTGAATGTGGTTTTGGGTAGCGATCCTTCGTAATGGCAAAGTCAAAAGATCGCAGCCTTCGGCAGCTCCTACGTGGGATTGCCTACACCGATTAATTGTGGGTGTATTCGATCAATGTAGGAGCTGCCGAAGGCTGCGATCTTTTGATCTTCGCCCAAATAAAAAAGCCGCAACCTGAGGTTGCGGCTTTTTTGATTCAGCGATCGATCAATGGGCAAACAACGAATTGCCCTTCTGCCCTGCCAGCCTCGAAGGCTTGATCAGGAACCGCGCCAGTGCCGGCAACAGCCACAGCGCACCGAACATGTTCCACAACAGCATGAAGGTCAGCATCAGCCCCATGTCGGCCTGGAACTTGATGGCCGAGAAGATCCAGGTGCACACGCCGATGGCCAGGCACAGGCCGGTGAACAGCACCGCCTTACCGGTGGACTTCAGCGTCTGGTAGTACGCCTCTTGCAGCGGCAGGCCGGCACGCAGGAAGCTTTCCAGACGGCTGTAGATGTAGATACCGTAGTCCACTCCGATCCCCACCCCGAGCGCCACGACCGGCAGGGTCGCCACTTTCACACCGATGCCCATGAAGGCCATCAGGGCGTTGCCGAGTACCGACGTCAGCACCAGCGGCAGCACGATGCACAAGGTCGCCGCCCACGAACGGAAGGTGATCATGCACATGGTCGCGACGCAGATGTACACCAGGATCAGGATGGTCAGCTCGGACTTCTTGATCACCTCGTTAGTGGCCGCCTCGATCCCGGCGTTACCGGCAGCGAGGATGAACTCCAGGCCTTCCTTGTTGTTTTCCCTGGCGAACGCCTGCACCGCGTGCACCGCGCGATCCAGGGTCTCGGCCTTGTGATCGTTGAGGAACACCAGTACCGGCGCCAGGGAACAGCTGTTGTTGTACAGGCCGTCAGCGCGGGCGATGGAGTTGTTCAGCACATCAGGGTTACGCGACAGGGTTTCCCATTTCAGGTTGCCTTCGTTCATGCCCTTGATCATTTGCTTGGACACGGTCACCAGGGAAATCGCCGACTGCACGCCCTCGGTGTTCTGCATCTTCCACATCAGTTCGTCGATCGGCGCCATGGCTTCGTAGCGCGAGCACCCCTCGGCCTTGGTCTTGACCATCACCACCAGCACATCGGAACTGGTCGAATAGTTGTTGATGATGAAGTTGTTGTCCTTGTTGTAGCGCGAGTCCGGACGCAGCTCCGGGGCACCCTGGTCGAGGTCGCCGATTTTCAGGTTCTGGCTGTACCACAGGCCGCCGCCAAAGGCGATCAGCGCCAGCAGAATGGACACCGGTGCGACTTTCGAGCTGGCGAAATTCGCCAGCAGTCGCCAGAACGGATGCTCGCGATGCGCGTCCTTTTTGCTGCGTTCGACCGCACGCTTGCTTATGCCGACATAGGAAATCGCCACCGGCAGCAGGATCAGGTTGGTGAACACGATCACTGCCACACCAATGGATGCGCCGATGGCCAGTTCACGGATCACGCCGATATCGATGATCAGCAGCGTGATGAAACCCACGGCATCGGCGAGGATCGCGATCATCCCGGGCAGGAACAATTGACGGAAAGTGCGACGTGCAGCGGTCAGGGCATTGTCCGCCTCACTCGATTGCAGGGCGATCCCGTTGATCTTCTGCACGCCGTGGGAAATACCGATGGCGAAGATCAGGAACGGTACCAGCATCGAGTAAGGATCGAGCCCGAAGCCGAAGAAGTGCATCAACCCCAGTTGCCAGACCACTGCCACCAATGTCGTGCTCAACACGGCGACGGTACTGCGCAGGCAGTTGGTGAACCACAGCAAGAGGATCAGGGTGATGACGAAGGCGACACCGAAGAACATCACCACCATCACCAGGCCATCGATCAGGTCACCGACTTTCTTGGCGAAACCGACGATGTGGATCTTCACATTCGGGTTCTGTACTTCGAACTTGGTGCGGATCTTGTCTTCAAGTTCGTGTGAGAACTGGCAGTAGTCCAGCGCCAGCAACTTGCCCTGGTCCTGCGGGTCCGGGAAGGACTCCAGCAACGGAATGTCGACGATGCTCGACTTGAAATCGTTGGACACCAGCCGCCCGACCTGGCCGGACTTGAGCACGTTGTTGCGCAGCATATCGAGGCTGGCCTGGGAGCCGTTGTAGCTCTGCGGGATCACCTCACCGCCAGCGAAGCCCTCTTCCGTCACTTCGGTCCAGCGAACGCTCGGGCTCCACAGCGACTTGAGGCCGGAACGGTCGACACCGGAGATGTAAAACACCTCGTCGTTGATCTGACGCAGGGTCTCCATGTACTCCTTGGAGAAGATGTCGCCATTGGTGGCTTCCACCGAGATCCGTACGGTGTTGCCCAGGTTCGCCAGATCGTTGCGGTGCTCCATCATCTTCTGGATGAAGGGATGCTCCAGCGGGATCATTTTTTCGAAACTGGTGGACGGACGGATCAGCGTCGCCTGCCAGAACAGGAAAATACTGACCAGCAAGCAGATCGTGATCACTGCCGGGCGGTTGTTGAAGATCAGGCGCTCGAGGAACGTCGCCTTGTCCTGGTGATGGGTACTCAAGGAAGTCATAGCTCCGCCTTCTTATTATTGACCTGGCTCATTTGCCCGCTTTTATTTGCCAAGCTCAGTGCCGTTTGGCGAGGTGACGCGAACGCCGCCCTGCCCGGCCAGAACCAGATTGCCATTGCCTGCTGCAGTCACTGCCGAGACGGAAATACGGTCCGCACGATTGACCACCTTGAAGGTTTCGCCGTCGTCGCTGCTGCGAATCACCGAGCCGCCGTTGCCGACGATCACGATGGAACCATCGTCGAGCAGCGTGCCGCCGGACAGCCCGAACTCCAGGTCACCGCGTTCAGCCTTGAGCTCGACTTGCTCCCAGTTGCTGCCGAAGTCCGTGGAGCGATAGAGGTTGCCACGCAAGCCGTAGGCCAGCAGCGTATTAGGCTGCGCCGTACCGATCACGCCAAACAGCGAGCCTTCGTACGGACCTTCGAGTTTTTCCCAGGTCTGGCCCCAGTCCGCGGAGCGGAACATGCTGCCCTGCTCGCCAACGATGAACAGCCCGGCGTCCTTGACCGCAGCAATCGCGTTCAGGTGGTACTGGTCTTCATTGTCGAGGCGGTCGCTGGCGTCTTCCCAATGCTTGCCACCGTCGGTGGTTTCCATCAGCGAGCCGTAAGCGCCCACGGCAAAGCCGCTGTTGACGTCCTTGAACCAGACATCGAGCAGCGGCGATTCGCGTTTCAGGTCTTCGAATTGCCTGATCCAGGTCGCGCCGCCGTCCTCGCTGGCGAGGATCTGCGCGTCATGGCCGACGGCCCAGCCGTGCTTGTCGTCGACAAAGAACACCGACGTCAGCAGGGCCCGGGTCGGGACCTTGGCCTGGGTCCAGTTCGCGCCCTGATCATCGGAATAGAGGATGTGCCCACGATCCCCGACCGCCACCAGGCGCTTGCCGGCGTGGACGACATCGAGCATCAGGCTTTTGGCAGCCTTGGCAGATTCAATGGAATAAACAACATCGGATGCTGACGCCGCCGAAGCCAGCGCAGGCGCCGACAACATGGCAGAGCCCAACAGCGAGAGCGCTGTGGCCAGCAACGCGAATTTGCGCAGTGCCGGCGGGCGGCAGATACCCACACCCATGACAGGCTCACTCATAGACCTTCTCCCATTATTATTGTTAGGTCGTTCAACCTTTCTGGGCGCCGCAAGGGTGCGTGTCTGGACCGACTGCTTCAGAGCATAGTCCTGAAACCCGCAATCCAGAGCCCCTTCGGAAGCTGGCTTATCCTATCGGGGTTTTTTCATGTCTGACAATCGACGCCACGTTATGTTTTGTTAACCGGGGGGGATGGGGGGTTGTTCTGAATGGTTGGGTATCAGGTGGGGTGATTGCGGGTTTGGGGGTTGGGGGATTGGT
>NZ_JAHBDJ010000057.1:0-20412 GCF_019956375.1 Pseudomonas sp. GL-R-19
GGAAAATCACTGTCCAAGTGCTCGTGGAATCAGTGTCCAAGTGGCCGTGGAATGAGTGTCCAAGTCAGCGTGGAATCGCTGTCCAAGTGTTCGTGGAATGGGTGTCCAAGTGCGTGTGGAATCCGCAAGAACACCATGAGTGCCACGAACCTTCTTCATTCGCTTTACAAATACAAGGCATGGTCTGAGGAGGAGCTGTTCAAGTGCTTGAAAGCCCCCGCGGCAAAAAAATTTCCAACGGAAATGGAGGAAGCACTCTACTGGCTCGCCCATATCAATATTGTTGACCAGCTGTTCATTGCCAGACTGCAGGGAAAACCGGATGAATTTGACTCCATCCTGACCGAACAGAAACAAGACCTAGGTCGACTGGAAGAGTACTTTTCTTCAGCGAATCAATGGTTTGTGAACTACACCCAGTCGATAACAGCAATCGAACTGTCTGATCCGGTTGCGTTTATTTTCAAGGATGGAAAACCAGGTAACATGACGAAAGAGCAAGTTCTTGCACACGTGCTATCACACGGATTGCAGCATCGAGGACGTGTGGCGACTCTCTTGCCTCGTGAGATCCTGCTGGATCACAAGGACCATTTCACAACGTTTTTGAAGCTCTAGGCACTGATTGGCGGGCCCATGTATGGCGCGCGCTGGATGCACAAAAGGAACGTGAGAGAATTCTGCTCAGATGTCGTGCGAGGCTTCGGTGTGATTCAAACTGAGTAAGCCGAGCCCGCCGGCCCGAAGCAGCGATCTCAAAAAACGCCTCAGCAAACCACCTTCTGCTGAGGCGTCCTCACTGCAAAGACAATTCATAAGTGCCGATGATTTTTATGAGGCACTAATAGAGGCGCTCCTTTATTTCGGGAGGCGCCTTTTTGTACGTGGGAAGGAAGATGCTAAATGTCTTTATTATCAGCGCACTCAAGCATGGCTAATCCAATTCCTCGCTCATTACGTGAGACCAAAGCATCGCCAGCACCTCGGATATCACGGGCTTCCTCATCCTGACCGAGCTTGAATTTCCCCACTAGCCTCGTGATTTCGATCTCGACCCCTACAATTTTTCTCAGCATGGCATCTATGTACTCCTTGGGACTATCGGCCATTTTCCAAGGTGCTGGCTGAGATGCTTCATTAGTCTTGGTCAGCTTTGCCACGACACGACGCACGTACTGAGCATCATCGTGAAACGTCACACGACCAAATGCGTGCACGACCCGGTAGTTCCAAGTGGGGACTTGCTGATGGAAATCCTGTTTGCTCGGATACCATTGCGGCGATATATACGCATCTTGAGCTCGAAATATCACCAACACCTCGCTGCCTTGGGCGACTTCATGCCATAGGGGATTATTGCGCGCCACATGCGCCTGCAGCACCCCAAGCTCCCCGCTGCGGAGCACAAGTTCAAAAGGGAGGTGATTGGCGTCAATCCCATCATCCGAACAAGTGACAAGTGACCCAAGCGGATTTCGCATAATGACTTCTTGCAAAACGCCAACACGAGACTCTTCAAACTGAGGGGGGATGTACATTCACTTTGCTCCTATAACTGATCTGCTCGCCCAACATTAGGGCCACTGCGCCGTTCAAAGCCGACTCAACATCGGCCCTACCGCACCTGCTGAGCTGTATCATTGTAAAGATGCAGCTCGGCGTTTCGGATGCGTTCGTAGCACTTACTGCTCAGTTCAGTTCGAGCTCGTCGATCACCGCAGCAATTTGCTGACGCCCTGCTCCACTTATGGTTCTGAGTGGCAACGGCAAGCTCGGATAGTTGGTCAATCCACGAAGCTCGGCCGCAGTTGCAACAACGCGAAAGCTTCCCCCAAATTGTCTGAAGAGGGCCCATAGGGGTTTCAAAGATTCGGAAAGGCGAGTCGCTTCTTCGGCGTTACCTGACAACGCAGCACGCGTGATTGCCAGTGCTGTTTTTGGGAACAAGCCCCCAATGACGGAGTACCAGACCTCACAGCCTGCGTTTAATCCAGTAGCAGCAAATACATCCCCGCTTACCCCGATCGTTACGTGCTCCGGAATCAGCGCCCGAAGGCGATCGACTCGTGCCTTGGCCTGATCTGGTGCTTCGGGAACGCCAGGGATCTTGATCGAGTGCACATTCGGCAGGTGGGCAATGCGCCCGTGAAGCTCATCAGTAAATTCGAAATGGGTGGTGCCGGGGTTGTCATAGACGCATAGCGGGACGGAGATATTGGCGGTGACCGTTTCGTACAGCGAAAAAACATCTTCAGCTGATAGCTTCTGATAGGAAACGGGCGGCAGCAACAATGCTTTGACTCCCGCCTTTTGCGCATCCTCTGCCAGCAACAGCACATCACGTGTACGCAGCGATCCTATGCTTACCATGACGGGAACATTCCCGGCTGCCTCTACTGCCAACTGCGTAACTCGTGAGCGTTCAATCCGAGAAAGGTACGCATAGCTTCCTGTAGACCCGAGCGCACCGATAGAATCCACTTTCGCAGCCACCAGTTGCTCCACAAGGCGAGTAAATGCTCCTTCATCCACACCCTGCTCATTCATTGGCGTCAAAGGAAATGCGCTAAGACCGGTAAACATAGTTCATGACTCCATTGTGTGAGTCTGCAATTAGATCACCACAGGACGGACTGACTCCGAAGCATACATCGCTCAATAATCGACACCATGCGCTGTGGAGAGATCTTCGATTCAGCTGCAGGCTTTTCCAAGGTGATGTGGTTGGGCATGATTGCCACCGATAAAAAAGGCTAGGTGCGAGGCGAGATTGGACATAACCCCGTATGCATCCCCACAAGCAGCCCGTTCCGTCTCGCTTATTTACTAATTGGCACCTGGACCGATAAGTACACTCTCAATCTGAGCGCCTGGCATCATCAGTTGCAGGCCTTCTATCAGCTTGTCACCCGCTTCAGTCAATGCCTCGAGCGGCATTGTCGGCAGACTTTCCAGAATGAACCACATGTGCTTCGCATCTGCACTGAGCCGTGTTCTGACGCCCTGGCGCCAATTCCAACGACGGCAAGTCACCCCCTTATCGTCCCGCCAAACAACCTCGCCAGAATCAGGATATTCGTGGGCTGGAGCACCTTCTTTCATGGTGTCGAAAGGTTCCGACCCATCAGCTACAGCGAGTCGCGGCGAGCCCACATAGGCTTCGACGTTCTCACCGCCGACAGGAACTGCGTACTCAATGCTGATGGCGTTATAGAGATCAACCACTGGATCGATACTCGGCAGACTACCGTCACGCAGGACTCGTTTGCGAAGAGCTTCAGCTGAGCAAGGGGTGCGCTGCGGCTTGGCACCAAATTTTCGGAAGAGATCCGCCCAAGCGGTCAGGTGAGCTTCCGCCCATAGTGCACCACCCGCCGTGACTGATTGACAGGCTCGAGACAAAGCGTCCTTGCCAATATCTGGATTGGCGATTGGTGCAGCTTCGACCACAATGCTGAGCGCTCTGAACTCAGGTGCCAAATTGATTACGTCTTGGTCGATTGACGGCAGTACGGACAGCATCAGAGAATCCCTTTAATCCTAAATTTCATTTCATACTAGCGACCAATGACCAAAATAGTCAATATACCGACCAACACCGGAGCCGACGTTCAAACCGTTAGCGAGGCAGTTTCCCGTAGGCTCAAACAGGAACGAAAGAAGCGGAAAATCACTCTCGACGAGCTTTCCCGTCGCTCCGGTGTCAGCAAGGGCATGGTGGTCGAGATAGAGAAATGCACGGCTAACCCAAGCATCGCGATCCTGTGCAAAATCGCTGCTGCTTTGGGCCTTTCAGTTGCTGATGTCGTGAACGTGTCCGACGCCCCATCTGCCCACCTCATCGAAAGTAAGGATATCCCCACACTCTGGACAGGAAACTTGGGGGGGACGGCTCGGCTCCTGGCTGGAACCAGTGGTCCGAACATGATTGAGCTTTGGCGCTGGGAAATGTTTCCCGGCGAAACTTTTGCCTCCTCAGGGCATCCTCACGGCACTACTGAGCTATTTCACGTGGAGAAAGGGACACTTCACTTCACAGTAGGTGATACCGAGCTGAGCATTTCTGCGGGTTGCTCAGCCGTAGCAAAAACAGACGTACCTCATGCCTACTCAAATAACGGCAAATCAAAACTGATATTCACCATGTCTGTAACGGAGATCCACCAATCCGGGCGTGAAATATAGCGTTCAGACAGCATCGCACTGAAGCTTACAGAGGAGTCCGCGCGGGTCGGCTCTTGTGGTCGTCCATCATCGCCCCGTCATAGGGCTGCTAGCAACAGAGCCGCTGACTGGCATAGAACTTCGTTAAGGGGCTTTTAATGTCATTTGATTACCACCATCTCCTCCTCGTATTCACGGCCTATATTGTTGGAGCAGCGAGCCCTGGACCGAGCAACATGCGGATAATGGGCGTCGCGATGAACCAAGGCAGGCAGCCTGCGCTCCTGCTAGCAGCGGGTGTCATCAGTGGTTCGATTTTCTGGGGATCGATGGCAGCCACGGGCGTCTCAGCGATCCTGGCACAATATGCGCAAGCGCTGGGCGCCTTAAAAACGGTTGGCGGTGCTTACCTGCTCTTCCTTGCCATCAAAGCAGGCCGCTCTGCTCTAACGTCCAATGAGCGGCTCGAGAAAGAGATAGCGGCCGCGCCAAAAGTCTCGGGGTTCAGCCTGTATCAGCGCGGCTTGCTCATGCATCTCACAAACCCCAAGGCACTACTCGGTTGGATCGCTACCATGACCCTTGGCTTGGGGCCGCAAGCTTCGCCAAAAACAGTCGCGATTATTCTGGCCGGTTGCGCCGTGCTTAGCGTCACTATCTTCTGTGGCTATGCGATCGTCTTCTCCACCGCGCCTATGATTCGGGGATACCGCCGAGCGCGCCGATGGATCGAAGGCACCCTTGCGCTAGTTTTCGGAGCGGCTGGAGTAAAGCTGATGTTCTCCCACTCTTAGCCTTGGTCTCGGCTAGCTGTTGACGCTCGTCAATAAATAACGGAAGCACATTGGACGATCGCACCTTCTGCTGATTTTCCCCAATGAATCACGCGAATTACTTCTGGTTGACTGGACCGTCTTCGCCCCTCCATACAACGCTCCCAAGACCTCACAGATCGACGCCAACGGCTCACTTGGTGATTTACTCCGAACTCACCCGATTATTGGTCCTTTGCTGCGGCGGAACAGAAGAGCAAGGATGCAATTGTTCCCTCCCCCATGCAGACCTGCCACCGGACGACTGAAAGTCATGCTGTCAACGAAAATTTGGACATTCTGGACTCAGCATCACTTGCGGGACCGGCTTTACACGCATGACCGCAGAAGTCGCGCCCGGTCGCATCGGCATTGTTCTTAGACTCGAGATCTCTCGCCTGGCGTGTAATAACGCTAACGGCGGCCAACTGTTCGACCATGGCCACGCATGCCCACGCCGCCGAAGGCGATTACCGCCTGGGCACTCAGGGCGAAGTGCTCGATGGCCGAGTGATGTACACCATCGGTGGTGACTCCGCAGTGGGTAGGCGTACGCCAATCAGGGCGTGACCTTTTTCAAGTGTCGCCGAGATTTCCCAATCGATGTAATTCCGCTTTGAGCTTTCCGCGCCAACAAATACGATCGTACAAGACGTGCCGGTGATGTGATTTTCCCGAATACGGCGCATCACGTAATTGACGTCATCGCTATCGATGCTGCGCTCAAGGGAGTTGTCGTAGATCACATCGCAGGTAACATGAAATGCGTTTGAAAAAGCGTTGTAGCAAGCCTGGTCACTGTGGTGATGGTAGCTCACGAATACTTTGTGTTTCACCGGCGCCCGGGGGCGGTAAGCGCCACCGAAAATTCCATAACTCATCAGTGCTCCTTGGCATTTACCGTCGATGGTGAAATGCAATTTCGCACGTTATTCCCCCATGCCCATTCTAGAAGCAGCATTCGCAAAGTACCCCTACCGGCGGCAGACATCCTGTCCGCCGCCTGGCCCATGCTAGTGATCAGCTCCGCTTAATCACGAAGCTGCTCAGCATTGGCTGCCAGATATCCGAACCAATAGCGTGGCTTAGCGGGAATTGCAGCGCAGCTGATGGACGATGCCGATCAGTGCGACGAGGATCCCTGCACCACCTGTAGACACAACCAGGACTTGGTATTCAGGCATGCAAGCCATGATCACGATGCACGCCAGAATGAACACAATCACTGCCCAGGTAAGCCAAGGATAGAGCCACATTTTGAGCGGGATATCTTGGCTTTGGTCCTTGAGCTTGCGACGCATTTTAAGCTGCGAATACGCAATCACCAGATAAACCAGCAAAGCAATCATGCCGGTAGTGTTCATCAGCGTATCGAGCACATCTTTGGGGCGCAGAGTTTCGCTGAAGTTAATGAGCGCTAGAACCACGGAAATCGCGCAAGAACCGATGACGGCATAGATAGGCACACCGGTTTTTTGCCAGGTAATTTTGAAAATAGCCGGTGCGTCACCACGACTCGCGAGCGAAAACAGCATACGGGACGCCGTGTAGTGGGCAGAGATCATGCAACTGCTCACAGATGTCAGCACCACAACATTCATGATCAGCTCAGCCCCAGGGATGCCAAGCAGTTCGAGAGTACGGCGGTACGAGCCGTAGCCGGATTCGCCCAGCATCGGGTCATTCCACGGCACCAGGCATACGATCAGGAAGATGGAGCCGACATAGAACAGTGCGACACGCCAAATCACCGATTTAGTGGTCTTAACAATTTGACGCGACGGGTTGTCAGACTCCGATGCTGCGATAGTCGCGATTTCCGCACCAAGGAAGCCGAACATAACCCCGAGCATGGCACCTACTACGGGATCAAAGCCATTCGGCATAAACCCGTGTTCGGTTAAATTGCTGATTCCGCTAACAGGGCCGAAACTCCAGATATTGAGCACTGCAAGGCTGCCAATTGCCAGGAAGCTGAAGATGGCCACTACCTTGATCAGGGCAAACCAGAACTCAAATTCTCCGTAGTTTTTGACATTGAAGAAGTTGATGCTGATAAGCACCAGAGTCGTGGCCAGCACGAAGACGTTAACGCTTATGCCGGGTGCCCAGTTGTGCAGGATCTTTCCGGCCACGTAGGATTCCCAGGCCATGAGGATTACCCAGTAACCCCAATACAGCCAACCGATGGTGAATCCCGCCCAGCGCCCGATAGCGCGGTCGGCGTAGGTAGAGAACGATCCAGTATCGGGGGAAGAGGTTGCCATCTCACCGAGCATCCTCATGATGAGCATCATGAGAATCCCGCCAGCAAGATACGCTAGAACTGCCGCGGGGCCGGCACTATGAATGACGCTACCAGAACCCACGAACAGAGAACCGCCAATAACACCCGCGATAGACATCATCGTCAAATGTCGGGGTTTTAATCCCGCCTTCAGGCTGGTCTCCTGGCCCTGATCTTTACTTACAGCAAAACTTGTATCCATCGTACTACTACCTCTGATTGTTGTATTGGTAGGAGGTCAAGCCCATACATGTTTGGCACCGTTACCAAATTGAGTCAGGCAACTTTTAACCTCTACAAGGAATAACTAATACCCCTTGGAGAGACCGACTTGATTTGTAAGCGCTCGACCTTCAAGAGCAAGTTTTATGTTCTTTGCCATTTGCTGGGAGACACTGCTGGGCGTTGAAAGTCCGGCGACGTGCGGAGTGATCAAAATGTCGGATCCCAAAGGGGGCTTTCTATGGGTAAGGGTTCGACAGAAGCTAAGTCCAACATCGCCCCGGCAATCAGTCCTGCGTGCAGGTCAGACAGCAGGTCAGCTTCGACCAGGTGCGCACCACGCCCAATATTTATGAGCTGTACCGGACGTTTGAAGCACTCGAACAATCTGAAATTAAGAACTCCGTGTGTGGCTGGAGTCAGCGGCAGCACGTTGATCAGCATGTCAACATTTGCAGCCAACTCTTCGAGGTCGTTCACTCCAGATATAGGACGTGATATTTGGAAGAGATTTTGACGTAATGCTCCAACCCAGTACTTGGAATCCATCTCCGGCCAGGGCTTCGGCAATAGCCTTCCCGAGATTTACCAGGCCAAGGACTCCGATAGTGCGCTCGCGCGCACGAATCGGCGGCCTGAACTGCCAACGATGGAGTCGACTGTTTTTTTCCAAGAGATGGAGCTCACGGTGACTCGGTGCCACTGGTTACTTGCTGGCCCAGGACATGAAGCGTTGCTCCAGGGATTCGCCGTTATCGGTCCAGAATTCGACGTCCATTTGCAACGCGTTCTTCATGTTTTCCGGATGCGTCGGCAGCTCACTGGCGAGCTTCTTATCGAGCAGTGCCGAAACTGCAGTGTTGGTCGGGCCGTACGCCATTTTTTCGGTGTACAGCTTCTGTTGTTCCGGCCGCATGGCAAACGAAATGAATTTGTAAGCCGCGTCCAGATTGGGAGTCCCTTTCGGAATGGCCCATTCATCGAACTGGTAGAGGTTGCCGTCCCAGACGATCTTCAGATTGGCCCCGTTCTGCTGAGCGACGTGGATGCGGCCGTTATAGGACGAGCTCATCACTACGTCACCGGACATGAGGTACTGCGGCGGCTGAGCGCCAGCTTCCCACCACTGAATGTTCGGCTTGATCTCATCCAGCTTCTTGAAGGCACGATCGACGCCCACCGGCGTGGAGAGCACCTTGTAAATATCAGCCGGAGCTACGCCATCCGCCATGAGGGCGAATTCAAGGGCGCCGCGCGCAGACTTGCGCAAACTGCGCTTGCCAGGAAACTTCTTCAGGTCCCAGAAATCTTTCCACCCAGTGGGCGCGACCTTGAGCTTGTCAGCGTTGTACGCGAGCACATTCGACCAAACGAAAATACCTACGCCGCATTCGGTCTGCGCGCCGTTGACCAGAGGCTCCTTGATCCCTAGACGCTTGTAGTCGAGCTGCTCGAACAGCCCATCGCCACAACCCCGCGCGAGATCGTTGTCCTCCACGTCTAGGATGTCCCAGTTCACGCTCTTGGTGTCTACCATGGCTTTCACCTTGGCCATCTCACCGTTCCACTCACCGGCGATCACTTCCGTACTGGCTTCCTTCTCGAACGGCTTGTAGAAAGCCGTGATCTGAGCATCCTTACTCGCCCCGCCGTACGAGATAACGGTGACGCTCTCTGCCATCGCATTCCCCGCGATTGCCAACCCACTCAGTGCCACAAGACCCAGTACTTTTGCGTTCATTGCTGCGCTCCTATAAAGCTGCATGTAATTGTTTTAATTAGCAAAAAGTAGATTTGGAAGACAGGAAGATCTCTTGTTGTGAGTTGAAAACCTATTTTTCTCACGGCAGCTACGACAGAGATCTGGGTGGCACTGAAGCGAATAAAATTGCTTGCAGAAACCTAACTGTCCCGGTTGATCGTATTCAAATTATCTGGGGAGCAATCACGTACCTCCGTTACTAGACAGTGACCAAAATTTCCTAGGCGAAGTGGGAACATCTCGCGCCCCCACTCCGGCCTTGGCAGCGCTTACTTGAGATCGCCAAGTACGCTGTCGAGGGTTTCGATGAAGATGTCCGCCTGCGCTCGCTGGAAGATCAGCTGAGGACGAACCTTCAGAATGTTTTCCATCGGACCGGCAGAACTGATCAGCACGCCGCGCTCACGCAGCCCGTTGACCACCTGGCGCGTGGCGTCGGCATCGGGGGTTTTGGTGGAGCGATCGCTAACCAGCTCAACCCCTAGGAACAGGCCTGCGCCGCGAACGTCGCCGATGACTTCGTAACGCTTGGCAAGCTCCTCGATTCCAGCCTTCAGGTAAGCACCGACCGACGCGCAGTTGCGCAGCAGTCCTTCGTTCTGGATGACGTCCAACACGGCATTAGCCGCAGCACAGGACACCGGGTTGCCACCGAAGGTGTTGAAGTAGCGAGCGGTACGGCCGAACTCTTCGACGACATCAGAGCGCATGACCGCGGCGGCGATCGGCTGACCATTGCCCATGGGTTTACCCATGGTCACGATATCGGGCTCGACGCCGTGGCGCTGGAAGCCCCAGAGATGGGAGCCAGTGCGCCCGAAGCCGGATTGGACTTCGTCGGCGATGTACAGCAGGCCTTCCTGCTTCGCCAGGGTGATTGCATCCTTCGCAAAGCCGGCAGGGTCGGACAGTACGCCATCGCTGGCAAAAATGCCGTCGAAGAGAATGGCCGCAGGCTTGATGCCATTGGCGCGCATGTCATCGATGGCCGCGCGGACATCCTCCACGAAGACCCGCGCAACATTTTCGACGCCTAGGCGGTAGGCATCAGGTGCGCGGACTTTGCGGACGAACGTGCCCAGCTCGACGCCTGCTCCCAACGAGGGAGAGACAGCAGACACCAGGTCAGTGATGCCGTGGTAGGCGAGTTCGGTGACGATCACGCCAGTACCGCCGGTGTACTGCTTGGCGATTCGCAAGGCCAGGTCGTTCGCTTCGCTGCCGGTACAGGTGAACATCACGTGATTCAAGTACGAAGGGAACGTCGCCAGCAGTTTGTCTGCATAGTTCAGGATGCCCTCGTGCAGATAGCGCGTATGCGTGTTCAGCACCTTCACCTGCTCGCAGATCGCGTTGACCACGTGCGGGTTGCAGTGACCGATCGATGCGACGTTGTTGTAGGCGTCCAGGTAGCGCTTGCCGTCGGCGTCGTAGAGCCACACGCCCTCCCCCTTCACGATGTGCAGGGGACGCTCGTAGAAGAGGCGATATGCCGGGCCGAGGGTCTGGTCGCGGCGCGCGATGAGCCCGCGCTCTTCCTGGGAGAGATGTTCGGCGTCGGTCGCCGTGAAGCCATTAACCATTGTCATGCCACTGCCTCCTTCGAGCAGATGCGAGCGATTTGTTCTTGAGCGAGTCCACGGGGAATGTTTGAGAATCCACGGAGGCCGACCCACGCGGATGGGGCATTGCGCAGGATGTACGCTCGGTTTTCCGGATACATCGTCGCGCGCCAGTTCGTGATGGCGACGGTCATCACCATGCGTGCAGCAATGAGATCGAAGAGGATCTCCTGCTCAACCTCTTCCAGCGGGCATACGCTGTTGTACGCACCGATGAAGGGCAGCGCCTGGGATAGAACGTGCTCGCCAGCGCCCAACTGGTAGGAGGCGCCCACGGCCAGATCGTTTATCAGCGGCGCATGCACCATGTCGCCGAAGTCAAGGATATTGCGGATGTTCTCCGGACGATCACGTTCAACGATCACGTTGTGGAAGTTGAGGTCGTTGTGAATGACCTGACCACGGAGACCTTGAAGACGTGGGAGCGCGTAGGTTTCGAAGTTCTCGAGGAACCGGGCTACCAGGCTCCGGCCTTCGAGATCGGGAATCAGATCCAGCAAACTGCCCATGCGCGAACAGTGCTTGATGTCCCACAGAAGCTCATGGCCGGCAGCCGGATGGAAGAAGCCGCGCAGGGCAATGCCCAAGCGAGCCAGGTGTACGCCCAGGTTCTCACTCAGCACTTGGCTGGGAGCTTCGATCCTGTTGAGCGGTACACCCTCGACGAAGGAGAGCAGGCGCACCAAGACCTGTTGTCCACCCAGTTCGACCGGAATCTGATAGGTGCCGGACTGGTTCGGATAAACACGCGATACGGGCAGGGTGGGATCCGTGCGCTCGACGTGAAGAAGCGCCTTGTTCTGGAAGTCGGCTACGTTGACGTCCTCTGCTGAGTTGGAAACCTTCAGCAGGAACTGACGGCCATCCTGGCAGCGAAGATGGAAGTTCAGGTCACGTTCGCCGGCGAGCAGTTGTGCCTGGCAGTGCAGACCGAACTGCTCCAACGCCACGGCCTGCGCCTGCTCGTCAGAGGCCTGCGGAACAGCAGCGGTGAGGACATGATCATTCGGCGCATTGGTTTGAGTTTTCACGGATCGTCACTCTGAATAAACATCGGAATCAGCGGCTGCTCTGCGCAGCGGAAGTGACGATAATGCAGATTGGACAGAACGATTAGAGCCAGAGTTATCTAGTTTATAAGTCCACTTTTAGACCCCCTTCGAAAAGCGCCAGCACAGCCTCAAGACAGTTCAGGCTGAGGTCCGGCTACCGGGGCCAGGATGCGCATGAGCGTGGGTTCCGGGTCGATTTTGAAATACGGGCTGACATCGCTCGCTATTGGACTTATCTTTTACGCGCAAATACTTGCTGAGCTTGGGTCCAGTTTATGAGCGCGCGAATCCACGACTTTTTGGTTGGGAAGCTTGATAGGGAAGGCAGTGAAACGCTGCAGAGGCAGATCTATCAAATCATCCAAGACTCCATCCTTCGGGGGAGGTTGCCCGTGGATTTCAAAATGCCGTCCACGCGATCTCTGGCCGACCAATTACAAATTTCCCGTATCACCGTGTCACTGGCGTACGAGCGGCTCACCGAGGAGGGCTATCTGTATTCACGCCCCGGCAGCGGTACGTACGTAGCGGACACTCTTCCGCAAACCTATCTACCGAAGAAGGTTGAGGAAGCCGAGTACACAGCAGCTCTGCTTTCACGCCGCGGCTTGGCGATAACGTCCAGGGTCACTGGCCTCGCCAACGCCGGTGGCGCCTTCGTGCCTGGTGTAGCCGATGCAGACCTTTTCCCCTTCCACATCTGGAAGCGGCTGCAGAACAGGTACTTCCGGAAAAACCATATGGAGCTCACCGGGTACGTTGAGCACGGGGGATACCGCCGGCTTCGTGAGGCGCTCGCCTCCTACCTGTATGCATCCAGGGCGGTAAAGTGCAGATCCGAGCAGATCATCATCACGATGGGCACGCACCAGTCGTTGGATCTGGTGGCAAAATTGTTGAGTGATCCGGGTGACAGCGTATTGATCGAGACGCCTTGCCACTGGGGAGCTCCAGTCGTCTTTTCAGCCGCCGGCCTCGCTGCTCAACCCATTGCAATCGACTCGGATGGGGCCTGCCTTCCTGAGTTGGCCAACGAGGCTAATCCCCGCTTCGCGTTCATCACGCCATCGCATCAATACCCCACTGGCAACATCATGTCGCTGCAGCGCCGCCGGGAGTGGCTTGCGTTCAGCGATGCGCGGAACATCTGGATCCTCGAGGACGACTACGACAGCGAGTTTCGCTACGACACCGAGCCTCTGCCATCCCTGCAGGGGCTCGATACCAAGCACCGAGTTATCTATCTCGGGACCTTCAGCAAGGTGGCTTTCCCTGGTCTGCGCTTGAGCTACCTGGTGGTACCTGAGCCCCTGGCTGACGCCTTCAGCAAAGGGATGACCCAGCTGTATCGCCCAGGCCTCCTCCCCGTCCAGGCAGCTATGGCGGACTTCATCCAGGAGGGGCACTTCGCGAGCCACATTCGGAAGATGCGGACCGTGTACGCTGGAAGAAGAAATCTCTTGCAGAGAAGTCTGCTCCAGCAGTTTGGCTCTAAGATTCAGTTCTCCGCAGGCGCTGCGGGAATCCACCTCGCAGTCACCGTTACCCCCAAAGGCATTGCCCGGGAAATGATTCGTCGTGCACCGGAGTTTGGCCTGACCCTGAGGGGCTCCTACCAGCTTGATGCAACCGTCGATGATGATCTTCTGGTTCTGGGGTACGGAGGCATCAAGGAGCCGGATATCGCCCCGGCGGTTCAGCGCCTGAGGCAGCTCTACGACTCGATAACAGCAGGATAAGGTCATGGATTCAATCTTTAGTCGGCTTCGAACGGAGCGCAAACGCATAGGCGCCAGCCAGCAAACGCTAGCGGTGCTTCTGGACGTATCGAGACGAACCCAATGCAGTTACGAGTCCGATGCCAGCGACCTGACTTCAGCGAAGCCGGAATCGAACCGGCACGCCCTTACGAGCGGGGGATTTTAAGTCCAGGAATAATTATTTATAAATCAGCTGGTTATATAAAGACCCTCACCTCAAAATCACCTTACTGCTTGTCTTGCAGCCCAATAAATACTTGAGTTAAAAAACTTTGCGGCAAGAAATTCTCCCGCTGTTTTCCTAAATAACATCCCTTCGGCGAGAAGCCGCTACCGGCCGATTCTGTTGAAAAAGTCAGCCATGGTTTGCGCATCAGAAAAGTACGCGTCCGAGATTGAAATTTTTACATTTGGCAGAGGCATCCGGACTCGGATTTCACGTAGCAGCGTGCAAAAAAGGCATTTTAACCAGTCAATGATCAGGCAGTTTGGGCAGAGCGACTTTTTCAAAAGAATCGGCCATAAACGGTCATTCACGCTGGTGTACCCCCGAATGTCGAGGCCAATCACTGCGAAAGGGGCAAATCCTGAGGGTCCTTGCGCGAGTCGAGTCTATAATTTTCCAGATATCGACCCCATTGGTCAGTGAATGCAAATGCCCTCAGATGACGAGTCGCAACCCGGTTCTGACGTTCTCTCCGACGAAGCTGACGGAGGCTTACTGCTGACCGCAGAAAATGGCGAGATCGCACAGGTCAACCTCACGTTCTGCCGCTGGTTAGGCTACCGGCGAAAAGAGCTGCTCGGTCGTCACATCCAGGACTTGATGAAACACGAGGGAAGGACGTTCCACAAGATGTACTGGGCGCCCCTCATGCAGATACAGGGCGTCGTGGCTGATGTGAAGTTCGACCTCGTTCACTACAACGGACATTCCATTCCAATGATGCTCAGCGCCATCAGCTGTGAGCATTCTGCTGGCATTTTTCATGAAATGACCCTGTTCAAAGCCGCGGATAGCCAAAGGTACGAGCGCGAACTGCTCAATGCCCGAATGCTTGCCGAAAGGCATTTGGCGAAACACCTCAAGGACCAACGCGTACTGGATATGACCCAAGACAAGTTGCGTATCACGTACGCTGCGGCTGAAGACAGAGCCCTGTTCGCCGAGCAGCTTATCGGGATTGTCAGTCATGACCTGCGTAACCCATTGTCGGCGATAAAAATGGCGGCGGAACTGCTGGGCCGCAGGGAGATGGATGCTAAACAAGCACAAATACTTGGCCACATCACCCACTCGGTAGAGCGCGCACAGCGTCTGGTGGCCGATCTGCTGGATTTCACCTTGACGCAAGTCGGGCGAGGTATCTCGGTCCTGCCCAAACCCGTTGATCTACACGAACTGGTGGCCGATTGCCTGGACGAGTTGAGCCTGGCTTTTCCCGGGCATAAGTTGACCCATCTGCGGTATGGGCAAGGTGATTTTTCTGCAGACAGTGATCGGCTCTATCAGCTCATCGGCAACCTGGTCGCCAATGCAGTCGCCTACGGCGCCGCCGATAGAGAAGTCACCGTTTCTACACACGTTGAAGATCAAGCGGTCATTATTACTGTGCACAATTTTGGCACCCCAATACCTGAGGTGTTGCTTGGGGATTTGTTCGAACCGATGATCCGTGGCAGTCATGACAATGCCGAACTCAGAAGTGTCGGGTTGGGTCTGTTCATCGTTCGGGAGATTGTAAGGGCGCACTACGGCGAAGTGGCTGTAACGTCTACTCTCACCACCGGTACAACATTCACTGCAACCTTTCCTCGCACCTTAAATCAGCTTGGATTGCCCCCTCACTCAGCCCCATCGCCCGTCCATTACTAGCCGACGATAGCCTGGCGTGACTGGCCGCTGTAGTTCGGTTGCTGCCTGTTGCGAAGGGCAGCAACCGACCCAGGCTCGCCGTTCTGATGTTGAGCATGCATTCGGTCGAGGCCAATGCGTTACGCGCAATCAAGCACGGCGCAGCGGGATACCTCACCAAGGATATTTCCGCAGCCACCCCGGTTGCGGCAGTTCGCAAGGTGGCCTCAGGCGGCAAGCACGTCAGTCCTGAGCTGGCAGAAAAACTGGTCAGCGCTATCGGCAGAGGCGACGGGGCACCCCACGAAGCGCTATCCGACCGGTAACTTGAAGTGCTAAAGCTCCTTGCTTCAGGCGAGAGAATTGTCCGCATCGCGCAGATATTGCACTTGAGCCCGAGTACCGTCACGACGTACCGGGCACGTATCCTGGAAAAAACCGGGATGGACAGCAACGCGAAACTGACCCGCTATGCACTTGAAAACGGCCTGTTGACTTAGAACACCCTGCCATCCGACGCAGCCGAGTCACTCAATCGTTCTCGGCATCCTCCACGCTCTGCGGTAAACGCCCGGGCATCATTGAATCGTCCTGATTGAACGTCAGGTACGGTTTGACGAACTGTGCAGGAATGATGCGCAGCACATGCCCGGCTTCGCCGAAGCGTCGCCCGATCCAGCCTGCTTGTAGTGGAATCACTACAAGCGCTTGGCCGATATCGCCACAAAGAACTCCGGCTAACGCCGATGGTGGGGTCCGTTCCAATCAGGCACATTTACCTCTCGGAAAATTTCCGTCCGCTGAATGGAGTTGTCTTCGTCAGCGTCTTGTAACGCCATGTCAAAAAAGTCAGGTGAAATCATGCAGGTCACCCACACCGAACCATTGACTGCACTGATGCCAGCCAGAGATACAGGCCCGTTGCGCCTGTTTGTCGTTGAGGATTCGAACGTTGTGCCAGCGCTGCGGCGCACGGTGTTGCCGCAGATCGCGGGCCTGTCACTTGCCGGGGTGTTCCACCGCGCATCGACCGCCATCGCTGCCATCCGGCGTGAACCGCCCGATGTCGTCTTGCTGGACGTCAACCTCGGCGACGGTCAGGGCATGGAAGTATTGCGTGTGGTCGCGGCCGAGTATCCGCGGACAAAAGTCATCGTGGTCAGCAATTGCGCAGCTCCGACAGATTGGAGGTACTTCACAAAAGCGGGAGCCTACGCCTTCTACGACAAGAACCATGAACTGGCCATCATGCGCCGCATGTTGGAGCGTTTAGCCCAGTCCTTGTTATCAGAAGATTTTTTCTGCTGGCAATCATTCCCAAATGGGAGCGGTACCCCATGGAACCAATCAGCAAAGAACACGACTTTCTCGCCGTGCTGCGGCACGTCATGTCGCATGGCGTCATCACCTTGCTGGCAGTGGCCATAGCGTTTGCCACGCCGGATGCCGCACGGTTCATTCTCTATGTATGGTGGCCTCGCGTGGAGTTGGACGCCAATCAGCTGCTTGCGACAGAAATCGTGCTGGCCTCAACCTTGATAGTTCTGTTCCATCTGTGCAAACGCGCATGGGACACCGCTGGGAGTATGACTTCGACGCCGCCGACCTGGTCCAGCGGGATGCGACCACTGGCAACGAGACCGGGCGTGCTCCGCTCGGACTCCCCGTCCATGGCAGCCGCTTGAACCTTCTCGTCTGCTTCAGGATATGGATATGCATGTGAGCAAATTGCACGAGTCAGAAAAGACTCTGGAATCGATATTCGTAAGTTGAGCGCGGAGTGCGCGCTGCATTCATGTTGAACCAATGTTCTAACTGGAGGACATTATGATGATAGGTTATTGGTTGTGTGCGTTGCTGTGGGGTGTGGTGTTGCTGGAGGAGATCCAACTCATGCCCCTTCAAGAATGGAAAGACGAGGGTCTGAAAAAGGTTCTGTTGCTGCGCCGGACTAGAACCCGGACCGGCTACTTTATTGCGTTGATCGCGGGCGCCATGTGCCTTTATAGCGAAATACTGGTGGGGCCGGTCGATCAGGGCATTTTCAATCCGGAGCTCATACTTGCCCTGTGTGGTGTTCTTTGGGGTGCTTATCTTTCCGTAGTCTGTATGAAGGGGAAGCGATAAATGCCTGGCTCCATGACGACTGCCGGCCAGTGATATTTCACTATCGTCGGCCGGCTGGGAAACTCCGCCGGTCAGGCGCTCAACTCAGCATTTGAACAGCCGCAGACACGTAGGCAGCCACAGCATCCTTCACCCACACGCTGTTCGGGTTGTCGTGGGACACGTCCAACGTGAGCCGTTGGGCCGCCGGTTTGCCCTTGTTGAAGCGCTCACCGGTCCAGAACGTGTAGGCCTCGTGGGCCATGCTCGACGGCGTCGAAAAATAGGTGCGCAGGTATTGCTTCTGCATCGCCATGCCGCTGGCAACTTTGTTCAGTTCGTTGAACTTGAACGTCCAGAAGAATTCGTCGAAGTAGAAATTGCCGTGGTAGCCCTCGGCGGTGCGAGCGTTCGTGCCCAGAAAGTGCAGCCCGGCGTTAACCGGCAACATTCGAGAGGCGATAGACCAACTAGATCACACCACCGTCGTGATGACCAAGCATTACATCCGTAACCGAAAAGGTAAGAAAGTGACGTCAACAAAGTAGGAATTGCGGCAAGATTCAAAAATTGCGGCAATAAAAAACTAAGGGCCTGCATGAGGTATCTCACGCAAGCCCTTGATATTCATGGTGCCCGAAGCCGGAATCGAACCGGCACGCCCTTACGAGCGGGGGATTTTAAGTCCCATGCGTCTACCAGTTTCGCCATTCGGGCGGTAGCGCGGTGAAGCGTCCAGGTTCTGTCAAATAACGATCTGGCAGTCCTGACGCTTGTGCAGCAGAGGTGGAAATATATACATCCAGCCCCGGTGAAGCAAGTTCGCAAATACCCTTTTCAAGACTAAATCTTGCAGGCTACTGCAAATAAAAAAGCTCCGTAAATCATAGATCTACGGAGCTCGTTTATTAGTGGAGGCCGAGGTCGGAATCGAACCGGCGTAGGCGGATTTGCAATCCGCTGCATAACCATTTTGCTACTCGGCCTCAAAACATTTGTTGTCTAGTAGCGCGACATCAAATGCGTACAAACTTGGAGCGGGAAACGAGACTCGAACTCGCGACCCCGACCTTGGCAAGGTCGTGCTCTACCAACTGAGCTATTCCCGCGTCTTGGTGTGGCGCATTCTATAGATTCCAGAAGCCCCGTCAACCCTTTGATTCAAAAAAGTTTTATTTCTTTTCAACGTCGGTCTTCAGATGTGGCCAGGCAGCCCGCAAGTACTGGACCATCGACCACAAAGTCAGGCCAGCCGACACCATCAGCAACGTATAACCCAGCAAGACCCAGAAACTGAAATCCTTGGGATTGGCCAGCAGGATCACCAGCGCCAGCATTTGTGCGGCAGTTTTCCATTTGCCCAGGTTCGATACGGCGACGTGGGCACGAGCACCCAGTTCGGCCATCCATTCGCGCAGCGCCGAGACGACAATCTCGCGACCGATGATCACGGCGGCAGGCAGCGTGAGCCACAGGTTTCCGTGTTCCTGTACCAACAGTACCAGTGCAACCGCAACCATCAGCTTGTCGGCAACCGGATCGAGGAAAGCCCCGAATGGCGTGCTTTGCTCCAGACGGCGGGCCAGATACCCGTCCAGCCAGTCGGTGGCGGCAGCGAATGCGAAGACCGAGGCGGATGCCAGGTAGCTCCACTGGTAAGGCAGGTAGAACAGCAAAATGAAGATCGGTATGAGTAGAACGCGTAGAACGGTAATCAGATTAGGGATATTCATCGGCACAACTGGCTACGAGGTGAGGGGGCATTCTACTCGCTGTGCAGATTTGCATAAATCAACTCTGCGAGCTTTTTACTGATCCCGGGGGCTTTGGCAATTTCTTCGATGCTTGCACGAGACAGCTCCTGCAATCCACCAAAATGTTTCAACAAGTCACGCCGACGTGTAGGGCCGACGCCGGCGACGCCTTCCAGTGTAGACGTCCGACGGGTTTTTCCACGCCGGGCGCGGTGCCCGGTAATGGCAAACCGGTGGGCTTCGTCGCGAATCTGCTGGATCAGGTGCAACGCAGGAGAATCGCCGCGCAACGTGAACTCATGTGCAGCGTCGTTCAGGTACAGGGTTTCGAAACCGGCCTTGCGCGTCGCGCCTTTTGCCACGCCGAGCAGAATCAGGTCAGGCACGGCCAATTCATCGAGCACGTCGCGGGCCATGGACAACTGACCTTTACCGCCATCCACCAACAGGATATCCGGCAGCTTGCCCTCCCCGTCCTTCAGCCTGCTGAAGCGTCGGGTCAACGCCTGATGCATCGCCGCGTAGTCATCGCCGGCCGTAACGCCCTCGATGTTATACCGGCGGTAATCGGATTTGATCGGGCCTTCGGGGCCGAAGACCACGCAGGACGCCACCGTCGCCTCGCCACTGGAATGACTGATGTCATAGCACTCAAGTCGTTGAGGAGGCTCATCCAGCTTCAGTACTTGCGCCAGCGCATCGAAGCGTTCCGTAATGTGCTGACGATTCGCCAGCCGCGCACTCAGTGCCTGCTCGGCATTGGTCACCGCCAATTGTTGCCAGCGCGCCCGCGTACCCCGCACGCGATGGCTGATGGTCAGTTCACGACCGCGCAACTCGTCGATGGCGGCGATCAGCGTTGGAAAGTCGTCGTGGACCACATTGACGATCAGTTCACTTGGCAAGTCGCGCTCAGGACTGCTGATAAAGTACTGGCCGAGAAATGCAGCCATGACTTCGCTAACGTCTTCTTCAATACCCACCTGTGGGAAGAAGTTCTTGCTTCCCAGTACCCG
>NZ_JAHBDJ010000058.1:0-20408 GCF_019956375.1 Pseudomonas sp. GL-R-19
AAGTGATTATTTTCTGAAGTTTTCCAAGTTTCCTTTTCAACTTCAACCACTTGCGCTTCAGATCTCTCGTCAGCGGGAGGCGAATTCTACAGCGTTACACGCTGCTGTCAACACCTCTTTTTCAACTTCCTTTTGGCTTCGATGAACTGAAGCAACCTGCTGCCGAAAACTGCGTAACTCATTGTTTACCAAGGAGTTTTCCGTTTCGACTGCGCCGGAAGTGGGGCGAATTATAGACACCTGGAATCTGCCGTCAACAGCTATTTTCACAATTCTGTCATATAGGTTCAAAAAGCCCCAGAAACGCGAAGGCCGGCTCCCCCCAACAATAGAGGGCGCCGGCCTTCCATCCCCTTCTACTTACAAGCTAGGGAAGGCGAACTGCGAAGCTTCATGGCTCGCACGCTGCGGCCAGCGCTGGGTGATGGCTTTGCGGCGGGTATAGAAACGCACGCCATCCGGGCCGTAGGCGTGCAGGTCGCCGAACAGCGAACGCTTCCAGCCGCCAAAGCTGTGATAAGCCACCGGCACCGGCAGCGGTACGTTGACACCGACCATGCCGACTTCGATCTCGTCGCAGAACAACCGAGCTGCTTCGCCGTCACGGGTGAAGATGCAGGTCCCGTTGCCATATTCGTGATCGTTGATCAGTTGCATGGCTTCTTCCAGGCTGTTGACCCGAACAACGCAAAGTACCGGCCCGAAGATCTCTTCTTTATAGATACGCATCTCTGGCGTGACGTTGTCGAACAGGCAGCCACCCAGGAAGAAGCCTTCCTCGTGGCCAGCCACGGTCAGGCCACGGCCATCCACTACCAGCGTCGCACCGGCGGCTACGCCGTCTTCTACATAACCGCTGACTTTGTCGCGGGCCTGGCCAGTGACCAGAGGCCCCATGTCCAGACCGCAAGAAGTGCCGGCACCGATTTTCAGTGCCTTGATTTGCGGAACCAGTTTGGCCACCAGTGCATCGGCCACCTGGTCACCCACGCACACCGCTACCGAGATCGCCATGCAACGCTCGCCGCAAGAACCGTAGGCCGCGCCCATCAGTGCGCTGACGGCGTTGTCCAGGTCTGCATCCGGCATCAGCACGGCGTGGTTCTTCGCACCGCCCAGGGCCTGAACGCGTTTGCCGCGCTTGGTGCCTTCGGAATAGATGTATTCGGCAATCGGCGTCGAACCAACGAAGCTCAGCGCTTTGACTTCCGGCGCTTCGATCAATGCGTCCACCGCAGTCTTGTCACCGTGCACCACGCTCAGCACGCCTTTAGGCAGACCAGCCTCCAGCAGCAACTGGGCGATCAGCAGCGTCGAACTCGGGTCACGCTCGGATGGCTTGAGGATGAAGCAGTTGCCGCAGACGATCGCCAGCGGGTACATCCACAATGGCACCATGGCCGGGAAGTTGAACGGTGTGATACCGGCAACCACGCCCAGCGGCTGGAAGTCAGACCAGGCATCGATGTTCGGGCCGACGTTACGGCTGTACTCGCCCTTGAGGATTTCCGGAGCCGCGCAAGCGAACTCTACGTTCTCGATGCCGCGCTTCAGTTCACCGGCCGCATCTTCCAGGGTCTTGCCGTGCTCTTCGCTGATCAATTGCGAAATGCGAGCTTCGTTCTGCTCCAGCAGTTGCTTGAAGCGGAACATCACTTGGGCACGCTTGGCCGGTGGCGTGTTGCGCCAGGCCGGGAATGCAGCCTTGGCCGCGTCGATGGCGCTCTGGATGGTTTCGCGGGTCGCCAGTGGCAGCTTGTGGATAGCCTGACCGGTAGACGGGTTGAACACATCAACCGCGCGACCGTTCTCGGTCACCAGTTCGCCATTGATCAAATGCGGAATAACGCTCATGGAAGCTCCTGAAAAATTGTCCACAGGCGCCCTTCAACGGGTGCCTGCTACATAGATAGCTTTTGTAGGAGCGAGCTTGCTCGCGAAGATAGTGAGGGCGCCGCGTTCATCCAGGCAGCCCGCATCATCGTTAACGTCCATCGCAAGCAAGCTCGCTCCTACAGGTGTTTTGTCAAATCAGTCGATCTTGCTCAGCACTTCGCCGACCGCGTCGAACAGACGATCCAGGTCCTGCGGCTTGCTGTTGAAGGTTGGGCCGAACTGCAGGGTGTCGCCGCCGAAGCGCACGTAGAACCCGGCTTTCCACAGCGCCATGCCGGCTTCGAACGGACGCACGATCGCGTCGCCGTCACGTGGGGCGATCTGGATCGCGCCGGCCAGGCCGAAGTTGCGGATGTCGATGATGTTCTTGGTGCCTTTGAGGCCGTGCAGCGCATTTTCGAAATGCGGTGCGACTTCAGCCACGCTCTGCACCAGGTTTTCCTTTTGCAGCAGGTCGAGTGCTGCCAGGCCCGCGGCGCAAGCCACCGGGTGCGCGGAATAGGTGTAGCCATGGGGGAATTCAACCGCGTATTCAGGCGTCGGCTGATTCATGAAGGTCTGGTAGATCTCGGAGCTGGCAATCACCGCGCCCATCGGGATCGCACCGTTGGTGACTTGCTTGGCGATGCACATCAGGTCCGGGGTCACGCCGAAGGTGGTGGCGCCGAACATGGTGCCGGTACGGCCGAAACCGGTGATCACTTCGTCGAACACCAGCAGGATATTGTGCTGGTCGCAGATTTCACGCAGACGCTTGAGGTAGCCCTGTGGTGGAACCAGCACGCCAGCGGAACCGGCCAATGGCTCGACGAAGACCGCCGCGATGTTCGACGCATCGTGCAGTTCGATCAGTTTCAACAGTTCATCAGCCAGGGCGATACCACCCTGCTCCGGCATGCCACGGGAGTAAGCATTGCTGGCCAGCAATGTGTGCGGCAGGTGATCGACGTCCATCATCGCCTGACCGAACAGCTTGCGGTTGCCGTTCACGCCACCGAGGCTGGTGCCGGCGATGTTCACGCCGTGGTAGCCACGGGCACGGCCGATCATTTTGGTCTTGGTCGACTGACCTTTCAGGCGCCAGTAAGCGCGCACCATCTTCACGGCAGTGTCAGCGCACTCGGAGCCCGAGTCGGTGAAGAACACGTGGTTCAGGTTGCCCGGGGTCAGGTCGGTGATTTTTTCAGCCAGCTGGAAGGAAAGCGGATGGCCGTACTGGAAGCCTGGCGAATAATCGAGAGTACCCAGTTGCCTGGCAACCGCTTCCTGGATTTCCTTGCGGGTGTGCCCGGCGCCACAGGTCCACAGACCGGACAACGAGTCATACACCTTGCGACCCTTGTCGTCGATCAGCCAGCTGCCTTCGGCGCCAACGATCAGCCGAGGGTCGCGCTGGAAGTTGCGGTTGGCGGTGTACGGCATCCAGTGGGCATCGAGCTTGAGCTGGCTGGCCAGAGAAGTCGGGGCGTTTTCAGACAAGTTCATGAGCGTAACCTCGCAAGGCGATAAGCGGCATAGGAATGTAAAACCGGCGATTGAAAACCGTTGTTGCAGCTAAATTGCCACGAGGATAAAGTCGGTGAAATGCAACTTTTCTAATGTTCAGTCAGCCAATTACTAAACTTTTGAGTAACCAGCATGAGCACTCGCCGTCCCGATCCGCTGGCCCAGGTCAGCGACTTTGATATTCGCCTGCTCAGGATCTTTCGCAGCGTGGTCGAATGTGGCGGCTTCTCCGCGGCGGAAACCGTGCTGGGCATCGGGCGCTCGGCGATCAGCCAGCAGATGAGCGATCTGGAGCAACGTCTCGGCCTGCGCCTGTGCCAACGGGGACGTGCCGGGTTTTCCCTGACAGAAGAAGGCCGCGAGGTCTATCAATCGGCGTTGCAGCTGTTAAGTGCGCTGGAAAGCTTCCGTACCGAGGTCAATGGCCTGCACCAGCACTTGCGCGGCGAATTGACCATCGGTTTGACGGACAACCTGGTCACCCTGCCCCACATGCGTATCACCCATGCCCTCGCACAATTGAAAGAGCGCGGTCCGGACGTGCAGATCCAGATCCGCATGATCGCGCCCAATGAAGTCGAACAAGGTGTGCTCGACGGCCGTCTGCACGTCGGCGTAGTGCCGCAGGCCAGCGCTCTTTCCGGGCTGGAATATCAACCGCTGTATAGCGAGCGCTCGCTGTTGTACTGCGCGGTCGGCCATCCATTGTTTTATGTCGACGACAAGCAACTGGACGACGAACGCCTGAACAGTCAGGACGCCATCGCGCCCACCTTCCGATTGCCCGCGGAGATCCAGGCCCATTATCAAGCGCTCAATTGCACCGCCAGTGCCTCGGACCGCGAAGGCATGGCGTTCCTGATCCTGACCGGGCGCTATATCGGTTACCTGCCGGATCACTACGCGAGCCTTTGGGTGCAGCAGGGCCGATTGCGCGCATTGAAAGCGAAAACGCGCTTCTATGACCTCAGCCTCGCGTCGGTCACACGCAAAGGGCGTCGCCCGCATCTGGTGCTGGAGAGTTTTCTCGAGAGCCTGGCCGCGACGCGTTGAAAATTGTGGGAGCGGGCTTGCTCCGACAGTAGATTGCGGTGCAGTGTTTTATTGTGTGAGGACTTGTCTGAATCCGGTGGGTACGTTATCAACGCACTGGCCGTCCCCCCCATCAGTTCGGAAATGCCTATGACCTTTGAAGTCCCAGCCCACGGCGCAAAACCCGTCAGCCGCATTCGTCAGAAAAACGAAGAGACCATCATCAAAGCCGCCGAAGACGAGTTCGCCCGTCACGGGTATAAAGGCACGAGCATGAACACCATCGCCCAGAATGCCGGGCTGCCCAAGGCAAACCTGCATTACTACTTCACCAACAAGCTCGGTTTGTACGTGGCGGTGCTGAGCAACATCATCGAGTTGTGGGACAGCACCTTCAACACCCTCACCGCCGAAGACGATCCGAGCGAAGCATTGACCCGCTACATCCGCGCGAAAATGGAGTTCTCCCGACGCCAGCCACAAGCCTCGCGGATTTTCGCCATGGAAGTCATCAGCGGCGGTGAATGCCTGACCGAGTACTTCAACCAGGATTATCGCGCCTGGTTTCAGGGCCGTGCGGGCGTGTTCCAGGCCTGGATCGACGCCGGTAAAATGGACCCGGTCGATCCGGTGCACCTGATCTTCCTGTTGTGGGGCAGCACCCAGCATTACGCCGATTTCGCCACGCAGATCTGCCGCGTCACCGGGCGCACCCGGTTGACTAAACAGGACATGGAAGACGCCGGGGACAACCTGATCCGCATCATTCTCAAGGGCTGCGGCCTGAAACCTGCCATTTAAGTAGCCATTCAGGTACGTATGCCTTTTACCCTCAGCGGTTTTTGCGAATACCGCGAAGAGATTCGCAAGAGCCGCTTCATTACCTTCGCCGCGCCAGTCTCCACCCCGGCCGAGGCCCAAGCGTTCATTGAACAGCACAGTGACTTGAATGCATCGCACAACTGCTGGGCGTGGAAGCTCGGCGATCAGTATCGCAGCAGTGATGATGGCGAGCCCGGCGGTACAGCCGGCCGGCCGATTCTGGCGGCGATCGAAGCGCAGGATTGCGATCAGGTCGCGGTGCTGGTGATTCGCTGGTATGGCGGCATCCAACTGGGCACCGGTGGGCTCGCCCGGGCCTATGGCGGTGGTGCAAACAAGTGCCTGCAAGCGGCGCCAAAGATTGAGCTGATCAGCCGGGTGCCGCTGCGTTGCGCTTGCGGATTTGCCGAGTTGACCCTGGTCAAGCTACGAGTGGCTGAGGCAGGTGGATTGGTTGTGGATGAAAGCTTCACCGCCAATGGTGTCGAGTTGCAGTTGGCCGTAGGTGATGCGCAGATCGACACCTTGCAGTCACAACTGGCCGATTTGAGTCGCGGACGTATTTTGTTGCAGCAGCGCTAAAAAGCTTCAGCACAAGCTGCAATCTTTTGGGGCACGCCGCTTTTTCACTTATTCCATATTTGCCCACATCTGCTGTGCACCCGGCTGTGGATAACCTGAGCACATACGGCTGTAACCCTTGTGTCATACGGCTTTGCGGACTTTGCTCAATTTTCGTCCTATTTGCCATCAAGCCCATCAAATTCAAATAAAAACAACCAGTTACAACGGTTTATCGCCATTAGAAGAAAGCCACTCAGTGCTTATGCCCGTGCTTTGAGCTTGCGCACAAATACTGTGGAGCAATCTGTGGATAACCCGTTCATGGCCGTCTCGGCACCCTGCACGGTATGGCTTGTAGTCGGTTGCTCATTTTTTGAGCAAAACCGCACGAGCAAAATCGGGGCTTGATTTGCACCATTGCCCCCATGTGGTGCCGGACTCTGCGTGGCACATTTGAAAGCCGCGTACTCAACGCCTCTGCTCGCAGGACTTCGACGTTTTCCTGACCATATGGCCAGAAAATTGCTTTATCCACAGGCTCAAGCCCAACAGCACCGAGCCTGTCATGCCCAATCGTTCTCCAACCCCTGATCCGATTCCGCGCCTGCAACTGCGCAGAATCACAAAACGCTACCCCGGTTGCCTGGCCAACGACGCCATCGACCTGACCATTGCCCCTGGCGAGATCCATGCCCTGCTCGGCGAAAACGGTGCGGGCAAAAGCACCTTGATGAAGATCATCTACGGCGTCACCCACGCCGATTCCGGCGAAGTGATCTGGCAAGGTCAGCGGGTGAGCCTGCGCAACCCGGCGCAGGCCCGGGATTTGGGAATCGGCATGGTGTTCCAGCATTTCTCACTGTTCGAAACCCTGAGCGTGGCGCAGAACATCGCCCTGGCCATGGGTGCGGCGGCAGGCACACCCAAACAGCTTGAGCTGAAGATTCGCGAAGTGTCCCGGCGCTACGGCATGGCGCTGGAACCTGAGCGACTTGTCCACAGCCTGTCGATCGGTGAACGGCAACGGGTGGAAATCATTCGCTGCCTGATGCAGGACATCCGCCTGTTGATTCTCGATGAACCGACTTCGGTGCTGACACCGCAAGAGGCCGACGACTTGTTCGTCACCCTGCGCCGGCTCGCCGCCGAAGGCTGCAGCATTTTGTTCATCAGCCACAAGCTTGGGGAAGTGCGTGCGTTGTGCCATAGCGCGACGGTATTGCGCGGCGGACGGGTGGCCGGGCACTGTCTGCCGGCGGAGTGTACGGATCAGCAGTTGGCGCGGTTGATGGTCGGTGAAGCGGCGGAGTTGATCGCAGACTATCCGAAGGTTACTGGTGGTGATGCGTTCCTTGATGTCCGTGGCTTGTCCTGGCACAACCCGGACCCGTTCGGCTGCTCGCTCAAGGACATCGACCTTGAAGTGCGCGGCGGTGAAATTGTCGGCATCGCCGGTGTCGCCGGCAATGGCCAGGATGAGTTGCTGGCCTTGCTCAGCGGCGAAGAGCTGCTGCCTCGCAACGTCAGCGCGACGATCCGTTTTGGCAAGGAGCCCGTCGCCCATTTGCGCCCCGATATACGCCGCCAACTTGGCCTGGCATTTGTCCCTGCCGAACGCCTGGGACATGGTGCGGTGCCAGAGTTGAGCCTGGCGGATAACGCGCTGCTGAGCGCTTTTCAGCAAGGATTGGTGAGTCACGGTCTGATTCAGCGCGGCAAAGTCGAAGCACTGGCCGAGGAAATCATCCACCGTTTCGGCGTCAAGACACCCGATAGCCAGACACCGGCCCGCAGCCTGTCCGGCGGTAACTTGCAGAAATTCATCCTCGGCCGGGAAATCCTCCAACAACCGAAACTGCTGGTGGCCGCGCATCCAACCTGGGGTGTGGATGTCGGTGCCGCCGCCACCATTCATCGCGCCTTGATTGCTTTGCGCGATGCTGGCGCGGCAATCCTGGTGATCTCCGAAGACCTTGACGAACTGTTCCAGATCAGCGACCGCCTCGGCGCCTTGTGCGGCGGTCGACTGTCGGCGCTCCACGCCACCGTCGACACCCGCCTGAGCGATGTCGGCGGCTGGATGGCCGGCCAGTTCGGTGCCCCTCAATCACTCGCATCCGCCACGCGCTAACGGAGCGTCACATGCTGCTTTCCCTTGAACCCCGTGGCCAGCAATCGCGCCTGATGCTGTGGTGCTCGCCGTTGCTGGCGGCGGTCCTGACCCTAGGCTGTGGATCCTTGTTGTTTATCGCGCTCGGGCACGATCCGTTGCTGACCTTGCACACGCTGCTTATCGCACCGGTCAGCGACCTGTACGGCGTCTCTGAACTGTTGGTCAAAGCCCTGCCGATTCTGCTCTGCGCCCTGGGCCTGGCCGTCGCGTATCAGGCACGTATCTGGAACATCGGTGCCGAAGGTCAACTGCTGCTCGGCGCGTTGGCCGGCAGTGCGCTGGCGGTGAACATCATCGATCTGCAAAGCCGCTGGGCACTGGTGCTGATCCTGCTCACAGGCACCCTGGCGGGGGCCGCGTGGGCCGGCCTTACGGCGTGGTTGCGCACGCGCTTCAACGCCAATGAGATCCTGACCAGCATCATGCTCAACTACATCGCACTGAACCTGCTGCTGTTCTGCGTTCACGGCCCTTTGAAGGATCCCGCCGGGTTCAACTTCCCTGAGTCAGCGATGTTCGGTGACGCCAGCCGCATGCCGCTGTTGATGGCGGATGGCCGGGTTCATGCCGGGGTGTATTTCGCCCTGCTCGCATTGGTGGTGGTCTGGGTGTTGTTGCAGAAAAGCTTTGTCGGTTTCCAGATCAAGGTGCTCGGGCTGGACAAGCGTGCCGCCGGTTTTGTCGGCTTTCGCGAGAAGCGCCTGATCTGGCTCGCGCTGTTGATCAGCGGTAGCCTGGCGGGGCTGGCCGGGGTGTGCGAAGTCACCGGCCCCATTGGCCAGCTGGTGCCGCAGGTCTCGCCGGGCTACGGCTATGCGGCGATCACCGTGGCGTTTCTCGGCCGCCTGAATCCTGTCGGCATCCTGTTTTCCAGCCTGTTGATGGCGCTGCTGTACATCGGCGGCGAAAGTGCACAAATGAGCCTGAACCTGCCGCAAGCGATCACCCAATTGTTCCAGGGCATGATGCTGTTTTTCCTGCTGGCCAGTGATGTGCTGATTCTCTACCGACCGCGCTTGAACCTGCGCCGGACCCGTCGCACCCAAGCCACCGCCGTACAAGCAGGAGCGCTGTGATGGATATCGATCTGCTGAGCAATATTTTCTACGCCATGGTCCGCTGCGGTACGCCGTTGCTGCTGGTGGCGCTGGGGGAACTGATCTGCGAGAAAAGCGGCGTCCTCAACCTCGGCCAGGAAGGCTTGATGCTGTTTGGCGCGGTGATCGGTTTCATCGTCGCGTTCAGCACCGGCAATCTGTGGCTCGGCGTGTTGCTGGCGATGCTCGCCGGGATGTTGCTGTCGTCGCTGTTTGCCCTCGTGGCGCTGGTGTTCAATGCCAATCAGGTGGCCACCGGGCTGGCCCTGACGATTTTCGGCGTGGGCCTGTCGACCTTCGTCGGTGCGGCGTGGGTTGGCAAGCCGCTGGCGGGGTTCGAGCCGGTGGCGATTCCATATTTGAGCGAGATCCCGCTGATCGGGCGGATGCTGTTTGCCCAGGACCTGTTGGTGTATCTGTCGTTCGCGTTGTTCGCACTGGTGGCCTGGGTGATTCTGAAAAGCCGCATCGGGTTGATCATTCAAGCGGTCGGCGAAAATCCCGACGCCGCCAGCGCCATGGGCTTGCCGGTTTTGGTTGTACGCACGTTGGCGGTGTTGTTCGGCGGCGCAATGGCAGGGTTGGCCGGGGCTTATCTGTCCCTGGCGTACACGCCGATGTGGGCGGAGAACATGAGCGCCGGGCGCGGCTGGATTGCCCTGGCGCTGGTGGTGTTCGCCAGTTGGCGGGTGTGGCGCCTGCTGCTCGGCGCGTACCTGTTCGGGCTCGCCAGCATCCTGCACCTGGTGGCGCAGGGGTTGGGGCTGGCAATTGCGTCCAGCCTGCTGGCGATGCTGCCGTATGTCGCGACCATTGTGGTGTTGGTACTGCTGTCCCGGGATGCAGTGCGCACACGTTTGTATGCGCCGGTGTCGTTGGGGCAGCCGTGGCGGGCTGGGCATTAATGGTTGTTTGGGCGGACGCCATCGCGAGCAGGCTCGCTCCTACATATTCGCGTCTTGAGCAATTATTGTGTCTGACGCAAACCCTGCTCGCGATGGCGTCCGCACAGGCAACACCTGAGCCACGCCCCACGCCAATTCAAACACCAGAAAAACCACCAGCAGCGAACTCGCGCCATGGATCAGGGCATAGGCCTGCCAGGCCGAGAACAGGAATCTGCCCACGGCGTCATACCGCCCATAAACCTGCTGCGGATCACGAATCCGCAGCACCGACCATACGCAGACAATCGACCCCAGCAGATTCGCCATCAACATGTGCGCCGGTTCGAACGGTGGCAGCTCACCGGGCAAACTCAACGCCTGACTCACGCCCATCAAAAACCCATGCAACGCTGCAAAACTCCACGGCGTGACAAACGCGAGCATCACGATCAAGTCATACCAGGCACTGCCTTGCACCAACCGGCGATATTGCGTTGTAGTCCACATCGACATTGCTCCATCAATTCAGGGAGCAACAAGGCTAAAGCCTGGAGTATGCTCCAGGGTCAAGCCCCCTCGAGACGTCATGATGCGCATCGGTGAATCAGCCCAGGCCAGCGCCGTCACGCAACTGCTGCAAGACAAACTCAAACTGATCGAAGCCCGCATGGCCGAACTCGGCGCGCTGCGCGACGAGTTGCAACAACGGCTCGGGCAACAGTGTCCATTGAATCCACGATCCTGAATTTTCAAGGAAGCCAATCATGTCCAAGGCAAAAACCGCACTCATCATCGGCGCCTCCCGGGGGCTTGGCCTCGGGCTGGCGAAAACCCTGCTGGCCGACGGCTGGCAAGTCACCGCCACCGTGCGCGATCCGCAAAAAGCCGAAGCCTTGCAGGCCCTGGGCAATGTGCGGATCGAAAAGCTCGACATGGACGATCAACAGGCGGTGTCCGCCCTGAGCCAACAACTCAAGGGGGATGTGTTTGACCTGTTGTTCGTCAATGCCGGGGTCAAGGGGCCGGAAGTCCAGACACCGAACGGTGGTGCGACAATGGCCGAAGTCGGTCAACTGTTCTTCACCAACGCCGTGGCGCCGATCAACCTGGCCCAGCGCTTTGTCGACCAGATCCGCCCGGACACCGGCGTGCTGGCATTCATGAGCTCAGTGCTGGGCAGCGTGACCATGCCCGATGCGCCGGAACTGGCACTGTACAAGGCCAGTAAGGCGGCACTGAATTCCATGACCAACAGCTTCGTCACTCAATTGGGTGAAACAGGGCTCACCGTGCTGTCGCTGCACCCGGGCTGGGTGAAAACCGATATGGGCGGTGAAGACGCGGACATCGACGTGGAAACCAGCACCCGTGGTCTGGTCGATCAGGTGAATGCGTATGTCGGCAAGGGCGGGCATCATTTCATCAACTACCGGGGTGAAACCATTCCCTGGTAATCACCGCCGCCCACTGTAGGAGCTGGCTTGCCAGCGATGGTGTATCAGCTATATCAACGTCGACTGACACACCATCGCGAGCAAGCTCGCTCCTACAGAGGGTTTTGCACCTGCCTGTCGGGCCGGGCTTGCCCATAACGGCGTTTTGATCGACACTTCGCACCTCGCCTCCCCGGCGACCCTGGATCAGCAGACAGGGCAACACTGAGCTGGCAACCCTGAACCCAACTTTCAGAGGAGCCGGCCAACATGGCTGCGATCCGTACCTGGTTAAAAAATCCCCTTGCCATTTTCACGGCCAACGGTCTCGATGCCCGTGGCGGTCTGGTGCTGCAAGACGGTTTGATCGTCGAAGTGCTCGGCGCCGGTCAACAACCGTCCGCACCGTGCAACGAAGTGTTCGATGCCCGCGAGCATGTGATCCTGCCGGGCCTGATCAACACCCATCACCACTTCTATCAAACCCTGACCCGCGCCTGGGCGCCGGTGGTCAATCAGCCGCTGTTCCCCTGGCTGAAAACCCTGTACCCGGTATGGGCACGCCTGACGCCGGAAAAACTCGCCCTCGCCACCAAGGTCGCGTTGGCTGAATTGCTGCTGTCCGGTTGCACCACTGCCGCCGACCATCACTACCTGTTCCCGGAAGGTCTGGAAAACGCGATCGACGTACAAGTCGAAAGCGTTCGCGAGCTGGGCATGCGTGCCATGCTGACCCGCGGTTCCATGAGCCTCGGTGAAAAGGATGGTGGCCTGCCGCCGCAACAAACCGTGCAGGAAGGCGAAGTGATCCTCGCCGATAGCCAGCGGCTGATCGCCGAGTACCACGAACGTGGTGACGGCGCGCAAATCCAGATCGCCCTGGCACCGTGCTCGCCGTTTTCGGTGACACCGGAAATCATGTCGGCCAGTGCCGAACTGGCGAACAAACTCGACGTGCGCCTGCACACCCACCTGGCAGAAACCCTCGACGAAGAAGATTTCTGCCTGCAACGCTTCGGCCTGCGCACCGTGGATTATCTGGACAGCGTAGGCTGGCTCGGCCCGCGTACCTGGCTGGCCCATGGCATCCATTTCAACCCGGATGAAATCGCCCGTCTCGGCGCTGCCGGGACAGGCATCTGCCATTGCCCAAGCTCAAACATGCGCCTGGCCTCGGGCATTTGCCCGAGCATCGATCTGACCGATGCTGGTGCCTTGCTTGGTTTGGGCGTGGACGGTTCGGCGTCCAACGATGCCTCGAACATGATGCTCGAAGCGCGTCAGGCCCTGTACATCCAACGCTTGCGCTACGGCGCCGAGAAAATCACCCCGGAGCGCGTATTGGGTTGGGCGACCAAGGGTTCGGCGAGCTTGCTGGGCCGTACCGATATCGGCGAATTGGCGGTGGGCAAGCAGGCGGACTTGGCGATGTTCAAGCTCGATGAGCTGCGCTTCTCCGGCAGCCATGATCCGGTCTCGGCGTTGCTGCTGTGTGGTGCCGATCGCGCGGATCGAGTGATGGTCGGCGGCAAGTGGCGGGTGATCGATGGGCAGGTCGAGGGGCTGGATCTGAAGGGGTTGATTGCTGAACACAGCCAGGCGGCGCGGCAGTTGATCGCCGGGACCTGATACAACACCGATAAAAACTGTGGGAGCCTGCTAGCTCCCACATTGGTTTTGTGGAGGGTCATGGCCATCTGGATTTGCGCACCAGTGGATGGCAGCCGTGCAAGGACATGCACTTTTATCGGACTTCAAAGACCCATCGCGAGCCAGCTCGCGATGGCATCACCGCGGATTCACGTTTTGTTGTCTTGTTGGTCAGCAATTTGCATTGCCCTGTGCAAGCCCGAGAGCCCAGCCAACCTCACAACAAAATGGAGTTCCAATTCATGCATAACCGTCCGTTGAAGAAGCTGCTTTGCGCCGTTGCGGCGGCCATCGGTCTGAGCGCCGGTCTGACCGTCAGTGCCAACGAACCGCTGAAAGTCGGCTTCGTCTATATAGGTCCGATCGGTGACCACGGCTGGACGTATCAGCATGAACAGGGGCGCAAGGAACTCGCAGAAAAATTCGGTGCGCAGATCACCACCAACTACGTGGAAAACGTCGCCGAAGGCGCCGACGCCGAGCGAGTGATCCGCAACATGGCCAAGGACAAATACGACCTGATCTTCACCACCTCTTTCGGCTACATGAACCCGACCGTGAAAGTCGCCAAACAGTTTCCCATGGTGACCTTCGAACACGCCACCGGCTACAAGCAGGGCAACAACCTCGGCACTTACCTGGCGCGCACTTACGAGGGCCGCTACGTCGGCGGCTTCCTCGCGGCGAAGATGACCAAGACCAAAAAAGTCGGCTACGTCGCCTCGTTCCCGATCCCGGAAGTGATCCGCGACATCAACGCCATCCAGCTGGCATTGAACAAGTACAACCCCGGCACCGAGATCAAGGTGGTGTGGGTCAACTCATGGTTCGATCCGGGCAAGGAAGCGGATGCCGCCAACGCGCTGATCGACCAGGGCGTGGACGTGGTGTTCCAGCACACCGACAGCCCCGCGCCGATCCAGGCCGCCGAACGTCGCGGCGTGTATGCCGTGGGCTACGCTTCGGACATGGCGCACTTCGGACCGAAAGCGGTGCTGACCTCCATCGTCAACGACTGGGGCCCGCACTACATTCAGGCAACCCAAAGCGTGATCGACCATGACTGGAAATCCCGGGACTACTGGGGCGGTTTGAAAGAAGGCACCGTTGAGCTGCCGATCAGCGACCTGGTGCCGGCGACGGTGAAGAGCGAAGCCGAGCAGCTCATCGCCGATATCAAGAGCGGTGCGTTGCAACTGTTCACCGGGCCGATCAAGGATCAGGCCGGGGTCGAGAAAATCCCCGCGGGCGCGAGCGCGACCACGGCGCAACTGGCTTCGATGAATTACTACGTGGAAGGCATGAAGGCCGAGATGCCGAAGTAATTCTTCAGCCAGAACACAAAACCCTGTGGGAGCGAGCCTGCTCGCGAAGGCGTCTGTACACTCAACATTGATGCTGGCTGACCCACCGCATTCGCGAGCAGGCTCGCTCCCACATGTGATCTTCATCGCGTTCAAGGATTGCGTATGACCAGCCTTCCGATCATCGACATCACCCCGCTCTACAGCGACGACCCATCCGCCTGGTCAGCCGTGGCCGGACAAATCGACCTCGCCTGCCGCGAATGGGGTTTCTTCTACATCAAGGGCCACCCGATCAGCGCTGCGCGAATCGATCAACTGCTCGACAGTGCCAAACGCTTCTTCGCCCAACCCACCGCCGAAAAACTCAAGATCGACATCACCCAGACCCGTCACCATCGCGGCTACGGCGCCATCGCCACTGAGCAGCTCGACCCGAGTAAACCCGGCGACCTCAAGGAAACCTTCGACATGGGCCTGCACCTGCCGGCCGAGCACCCTGACGTACTGGCGGAAAAACCCTTGCGCGGTCCCAATCGCCATCCGTCCATGCCCGGCTGGGAAGCGCTGATGGAGCGACACTACGTCGACATGCAAGCCCTCGCACAAACGCTGTTGCGGGCGATGACCCTGGCGCTGGGGATTGAGCGCGATTTCTTCGACACACGCTTCAATGATCCGGTCAGCGTGCTGCGGATGATTCATTACCCGCCGCGCCACACTGCCAGCTCCGCCGAGCAGCAAGGAGCCGGCACCCACACCGACTACGGTTGCATCACCCTGCTTTATCAGGATGCCGCCGCAGGCTTGCAGGTACGCAGCGTCAAGGGTGAGTGGATCGACGCACCGCCCATCGAAGGTACGTTCGTGGTCAACCTCGGAGACATGATGGCGCGCTGGAGCAACGACCGCTATCTGTCGACGCCGCACCGGGTGATCAGCCCGCTCGGCGTGGATCGTTATTCGATGCCGTTCTTCGCCGAGCCGCACCCGGATACCCGCATCGAATGCCTGCCCGGTTGTCGGGATGAACAGCACCCGGCGAAATACCCGGCCACCACCTGTGCCGAGTTCCTGCTCTCGCGCTTCGCCGATACCTACGCTTATCGACGGGAACCGGAAGCGGTGTGATGAACCGCCTGGTCAGGTTTTACCAATTGTTGCGGCAACCCTCTGTAGAATGGCGACCATTGCACCTGATGAGAAAAGAATCATGTATGACTGGCTGAACGCCCTGCCCAAGGCAGAATTGCACCTGCACCTGGAAGGCTCGCTGGAACCCGAACTGTTGTTCGCCCTGGCCGAGCGCAACAAGATTGCCCTGCCATGGAACGACGTCGAAACCTTGCGCAAGGCGTATGCCTTCAACAACCTGCAGGAGTTCCTTGACCTGTATTACCGGGGTGCCGATGTGCTGCGCACGTCCCAGGACTTCTATGACCTGACCTGGGCATACCTGCTGCGCTGCAAAGAACAGAACGTGATTCACACTGAACCGTTCTTCGATCCGCAGACCCACACCGACCGTGGCATCCCTTTCGAAGTGGTACTCAACGGCATCGCCGCCGCGCTGAAGGATGGCGAGCAGCAACTGGGTATCACCAGTGGTTTGATCCTGAGTTTCCTGCGCCACCTGAGCGAAGACCAAGCGCAGAAAACCCTCGACCAGGCGCTGCCGTTCCGCGAAGCGTTCGTCGCCGTGGGCCTGGACAGCTCCGAGATGGGCCACCCGCCGAGCAAGTTCCAGCGCGTGTTCGACCGCGCCCGTCACGAAGGCTTCCTGACCGTCGCCCACGCCGGTGAAGAAGGCCCGCCCGAGTACATCTGGGAAGCCATCGACCTGCTGAAAATCCAGCGCATCGACCATGGCGTGCGCGCCATCGAAGACGAGCGCCTGATGCAGCGAATCATCGACGAGCAGATCCCGCTGACCGTATGCCCGTTGTCGAACACCAAGCTTTGCGTGTTCGATCACATGTCACAGCACAACATTCTCGACATGCTGGAGCGCGGCGTGAAAGTGACCGTGAACTCCGATGACCCGGCGTACTTCGGTGGTTATGTCACCGAGAACTTCCATGCGCTGCACACCCACCTGGGCATGACTCAGGATCAGGCCAAACGCCTGGCGCAGAACAGCCTCGATGCGCGATTGGTGAAACCCTAGGCAGCACCGCAAATCCAACTGTAGGAGCTGGCTTGCCAGCGAAAGCGCCCTCCCATTCACCAAAAATGTTGAATGTGGCAACGGCTTCGCTGGCAAGCCAGCTCCTACAGATTGGGGTAAGGTTTAAAGCGCCATTTCCAGTTCGGCTTCCTGGGCGAAGCGATGAATTTCGCGTTGCCCGGAAGCCGTCACCTGCAAGGCTCGGGAATCGTTGGGCAGGCTCAGCCACCCCGACTGCATGAACAGCTGCAACAATGCCGCGCCCAGCGAGCCGCCCATGTGCGGGCGTCTTTCGCTCCAGTCAGGGCATGCGCAGGCAACCCTGCCATGGTGATGGGCCAGCGCCTGGATGAACACTCCCCGTGCCGCCAACCCCGTCGCGCCCTTGAGCGTGACCGTGACCCGCTGATCAAACTGTTCGATCCAGCCTGCCTCCAGCAGTCGCTGATACAGATCGGCCGACAGGGTGCCCCCCAAGTGATCGTCGCACAGTCGGGCACTCAGCAATGACGAACGCACCGCCTGGGGTTTGACGAGAGGCGCATTGCGTTTGAATACCTGCGCAATATCCTGGGGTGCGCTGGCGAAGGTCGCGCTGGCCAGTGCCTCGATTGCCGCCCCGACCTCGGGCGCGGCCAGGCGGAAGAAGCGTTTGCGGCCGCGGCTTTCAACCCTCAACAGACCTCCAGCGGACAAACGTCCCAGGTGTGCGCTGGCCGAAGACGGTGACAGGCCGGCCAGCAATGCCAACTCTTCGGTTGTTCGCGCCGAACCGTCCATCAAGGCCCACATCATTGCGCTGCGCTTTGGGTCAGCCAGCAATGTGGCGATCTGGCTGATGCAAGGTGCATGTTCCATGTATTCACTCCCTGTTGAATCGTTTCGTTTACTGCCCGGAAACATCTTGAGCAGTAATGTGTCGTCGGCCAATCCGTGGAGACTGTCATAAACCCGGCGACGCCTTGCTCACCCATTTGCGCTGCCTGGCCGACGCTGCGAAGGCCAGAAGGATGACCGTCAGCCGGACCGACTCGAACGTTGGTCCGCCATTGGGGGATCGACGCTACCTACATGATGAGGGCGCTAGTATATGCGGGTTGGTCGCGGGATCCTGTCCTCCGCCCGGCATAGGTGGTGATCGTTCCTGAGAGAAATTTCTCTTTTTTCGTGCGACTAATGATCGATATCCGAAAAACCCGGAAATTGACTGCTCAAAAGTTCACATCGGCTGACAAGCATTTCACGCAAGAGATTCACCGGCTTACTCAATTGCGCGCGATGGGCGCACAACAGATTCAGCGGTGCGCGTTCACAGAGCAGCTCCGGCATCAGCACCTTCAAGCGACCGGCCAGTACATCGGCGGCGACATCCAGCCAGGACTTGTACGCGATCCCGGCGCCCGCCACGGCCCAAAGGCGCACGACATCGGCATCGTCACTGAAACGATCGCCGCTGACGGTCAGGCTGACTTCGCGTTTGCCGTCGTGAAAACTCCAGTGGTCGTGGACCCGGCTGCCGAGCATGTACAACAGGCAATTGTGCTGTGCCAGTTGCTCAAGATGCCGCGGCTCGCCATGACGGGCCAGATAGCCGGGAGCGGCGCACAACACCCGGCGGTTCTGCGGGGCGATGGGCAGCGCCACCAGGCTGGAGTCCTCCGGTTCACCGTAGCGCAGGGCAATGTCTACCGGTTGGCGAAACAGGTCGGCGATGCGATCCCCCAGCAGCAGGCGCACGGTCAGTTTCGGATGTTCGCGTTGAAACTCATCGAGCCAGGGCAGCAGCAGATGGCGGCCAAAGTCCGATGGTGCCGACAGTTGCAGAACTCCGCTGACCTGGTCTTGACCACTGGCCAGCAATCGCCGGCCCTCGTCGAGATTGCTCAGGGCCGCGCGGGCGTATTCGAGAAAGCCCTCGCCTTCGACGGTCAGGCGCAGGCTGCGGGTCGAACGGGCCAACAAGCGGGCGCCGAGCTGTTGTTCGATGCGTTTGAGCGCCGCACTGGCCACCGCCGCCGACATGTCCATGCCTCGCGCGGCGGCGGACAGACTGCCCAGGTCCGCCGCCCGGACAAACAACTGCAAGTCATCGAAACGCAGCATCAGAGCACCGATTATCAAAAAAATATTGAAAGAGACTGCTCTTTTAGCCGGTTTTATCTTCAGGAGAAATAGCCAATCATTTCCCCCATCGAATCTCTTCTTTATCAGTGTTCCGGAGCCGCTCATGAAAGCCATTGCCTACTACGCCTCGTTGCCGATCAGTGACGACAAGGCTCTGCAAGACATCGAACTACCGGAACCGGTCGCCGGCCCCCGCGATTTGCTGGTGGAAGTCAAAGCCATCTCGGTCAACCCGGTGGACACCAAGGTGCGCCAGAACGTCCAGCCCGAAGGTGGCGCGGCCAAGGTGCTGGGTTGGGATGTGGCCGGTGTGGTCAAGGCGGTGGGCAGTGAGGTGACGCTGTTCCAGGCCGGCGACAAGGTGTTTTACGCCGGCTCCATCGCGCGTGCGGGCGGCAACAGCGAGTTGCATGTGGTGGACGAGCGCATCGTCGGCCACATGCCAAAGACCCTGGGATTCGCCGAAGCCGCTGCCCTGCCGCTCACCGCGATCACGGCGTGGGAACTGCTGTTCGAACGCCTGCAAATACGCGAAGGCAAAACCGATGAAGGCCAGAGCCTGTTGATCGTCGGCGCGGCGGGTGGCGTGGGCTCGATGCTTACGCAGCTCGCTCACCAACTGACGGCCCTGAAAGTCATCGGCAGCGCTTCGCGTGCGCAGACCCAAAGCTGGGTGAAGGAACTGGGTGCCGATCTGGTGATCGACCACAGCCAGCCACTCTGCGAAGCACTCAAGCGTGCCGGCGTGGATCAGGTCACCCACGTCGCCAGCCTGACCCAGACCGACCAGCACCTGGACCAACTGGTCGAGGCATTGGCGCCCCAGGGCAAGCTGGCGCTGATCGATGACCCCAAGGTGCTGGACGTGACCAAGCTCAAGCGCAAGAGCCTGTCTCTTCACTGGGAGTTCATGTACACCCGTTCGCTGTTTGAAACCCCGGACATGATCGAGCAGCACAACCTGCTCAATCGCGTCGCTTGGCTGATCGATGCCGGGACCCTGAAAACCACGGTGGGCGAACACTTCGGCACGATCAATGCGGCCAATTTGCGCCGTGCCCATGCCCTGCTGGAGAGCGGCAAGGCCAAGGGCAAGATCGTGCTGGAAGGGTTCTGAGGCGCTGAAAAGAACCATCGCTGATTTCGTGTTTACCTTCGGCGACCGGGTAGTTCCGGCCGCCGACAATCCCTGCGGGCGCCCTCGCAAAGTCATGTTTTTTTAGTTACAAACCGTCAGTCCGACAGTTGATCCTTGTCACAATGGTGCTCGAATTCGGGACTACAATCGAAACTCCTGCGAGGCAGTCTTTTGCGTAACGTCTTTTACGAGACATCTTTACGAGACATCTTTTACAAGAGGAGTTCGGCTATGAAGATCCTGATAAAAGAACTGGCAAAGTCCCAGTGGCAAGTTCGCTTGGACCAACATGCTGTGACGTTCCGCAGCGAAGCAGAAGCTCGCGCTTTCACGCGAACCCTTGAAGCCCGCATCCAGGCCCCTCACCCCATTCCCGTCTTCCACCCGCAGCGCGCAGCCGGCTGATTCCGGCCTCAAACCTGGGCTTGCGCCAGCGCCCGGGCATTTTGCAAACGCCGGGTGAGCAACGCCGCACTCACCACCAGAATTCCACACAGGCTGATGACCATGGCCATCGGCACGGCGCTGCCGTCGTGCAGCACGCCCACCAGCGCAGAGGCACCGGCAGCCACGCTGAATTGCAGGCAACCGAGCAGCGCCGATGCACTGCCGGCC
>NZ_JAHBDJ010000059.1:0-20403 GCF_019956375.1 Pseudomonas sp. GL-R-19
CTCCCCGCCACTGCTGACAATCGCCACCATGGTCGCTACACCGGAGAAGGACACGCCCTGTACCAGCGGCAATTGACATCCAAAAAACGGTAAGCCCAGGGTTTGCAGCAACGTTGCCAGCCCCCCTGCAAACAGTGAAGCAGCAATCAACAAACCGATGTCCGCCGGCGAGAGCCCGGCCGCCTGGCCGATGATCAATGGCACCGCGACAATACCGCCATACATGGTTAGAACATGTTGCAGGCCATAAGCCATATTCGCGCCGATCCCAAGATTTTCGTCCTCGGGCCGTTGGTGTGAAACATGGGGCGTTTTCATGGTAGGGGGTTCCCTGGTTTTTGTTATTCGCACACTGTATGCAATAGTCAGGACAAATGTCTATAGAGTTGTATACAACTTATCGGTCACAAAATGGATACCTGTCCATTTCTCCCTGACCCTCACCCTCCTGGCTCTGCCAAAAAACCTTGAAATACATCCCTCGCTGCCCACCCCCGAGTGCTGGCTAGTCTTTTGAACTCTTGGCGACCATCGGTAAGGCCCGCTCCTTCTATATACATATAAAGTATGCATAATGAAGCCATTCGAAATTCAGTTCCACAAGGCAAAGAACGCAGCCAACAAACTCAAGCACCAAGGCATCAGCCTCGCAGAGACTGAACCGGTATTCCATGACGAACGGGCGCTGACCATCGAGGACAACCACCATGATGAACAACGCTGGATCACCCTGGGGCTGGATGCCAAAGGCCGGTTGCTGGTCGTCGCATACACCCACCGCGACCCGAATTTCGTTCGAATCATTTCCGCGCGCATCGCCACCAAAAGCGAGCGCTGTCAGTACCTGGAGGCATGACCGATGAAAGACGAATACGATTTCAGTAACGCCAGGCGCGGGGCCGTGGTGCCCGCCAAAGGCAAGACCCGCATTACCATCATGCTCGATGACGCGGTCATCGAAGCGGCCCGCGCACTGGCAGAAACCGAGGGGTACGGCTACCAGACGGCGATCAACAATACGTTGCGCCGGGCCCTGCTCAACGAAGGCAAGACCACACACCTGAAACAAACCCTCACCCCTGCCGAACTCAAGGGCCTGGAGCAGAAGCTGGCAGAGGCCTTGCGCGAAATTCAACGGGTGATGGAGCCGGGTGCTCGGCCCTGAAACACCAAGGGCCGATCAATCGGATCAGCCCTTTTTGATGTCTACAATCAGCCCGCTATTGCGGCGCTGCGATCAATCGTTCCAGCGTCCGCGCCAATTGCGCCTGTTCCGGTACGCGAATGCCGAACTCGCTACCCAGCAGGCCAATCAGTTCCTGCACATCCGTCACCTCCCGCCGCTCGCTGTCCTGACCAATCCGGTGAATCGCGAAGTTGCCGTTGTTGAGCGTACGCCGCCACCCCTCCCCGGTGCGCGCCACCATCAACTGCTTGACGAAAGACGACTCGGGGTGGGTCGAGACGTACCAGTTGCCCACGGCAAAATCGATATCTTCCTGGCGTTGCAGGTCGAAGATGTACATCGCTCGCCATTCCCCCGCAACGTTGGCGCGCAGGGTAAAGCCGTCGACGTGCAGGTCGATGCGATACGGCTCGTGAGGGGTGAGTTGTTCGGCGCGGGAATCAAGCAACAGGGGCGCGGTCGGTACCATGCCGCCGAAGCCGACGTCGGTGATATAGCGTACGTCATCGATGATGACCAGGCTCAGGCGGTGGGTCCGGGCCGTCCAGGCGCCCTCCGGCTGGCCCATCACCACCCGGCCGCTGATGGCGCGGGCGTCGAAACCCAATTCCTGAAGCAAGGCCAGAAACAGGTTGTTGAGTTCGTAGCAGTAACCGCCACGTCCATTGTGCAAGACCTTCTGCTCGATGGACGGCAAGTCGATCAGCACCGGTTCGCCGGATAATGTGGTGAGGTTTTCAAACGGGAAAACGCCGGTGTGGCGCAATTGCAGTTGGCGCAAGGTTTCCAGGGTCGGTGCTGGAGGTGCATCGAAGCCCAGGCGTCGCAGATACAAAGCTCGGTCAGTCAGGCGTGGCTCGCTCATCGTTCAATCCTTTTGCACGCAAGCGGCGGATTACTCCGCCAGTGGCCGCTATGTATAAGGGATCAAGCACTGCCGCCGACAATTGATTTAGCCAATCGCCCGGCATGAAAAAACTCAACGCCACTTGTGCGAACCCAATTCAATCCAGGTCGGCGCGTGGTCGCTGGCATGGGGCTCGTTGCGCACCCACGTATCCACCCCGGCATCTTGCAGATACGGACTCAAGACCCGGTTGAGCAGCAGATGATCGATGCGCAGCCCCGAGTTCTTCTGCCAGTGCTGACGGAAATAATCCCAGAACGTGTAGAGCCGGTCCTGCGGATGCAAATGCCGCAATGCATCGGTCCAGCCCTGGTCCAGCAACCGCTGATAGCACTCGCGACTTTCCGGTTGCAGCACGGCGTCCTTGAGCCAGGAGCGTGGGTTGTAGATGTCCAGGTCGGTGGGCACCACGTTGTAGTCCCCCGCCAGCACCACCGGATGTTCGCTGCCTTGAAGTGTCTGCGCGTGACGAATCAGCCGTTCGAACCACGCCAGCTTGTACTCGAATTTCGGCCCCGGTTGCGGATTGCCGTTGGGCAAATACAGGCATCCCACCAGAACCCCGTGGACAGCGGCTTCCAGATAACGACTGTGATTGTCGCTGTCATCGCCGGGCAATCCGCGTCGCCTTTCCAGCGGCTGCGCATCCCGCGCCAGGATCGCCACGCCGTTCCACGACGCTTGCCCCTGCCAGATGGCGCCGTAGCCGGCCGCTTCAAGCTCGGCAGCCGGGAATGCGCTGTCCACTGCCTTCAATTCCTGCAAGCAGGCGATGTCCGGTTTCTCCCGCTCAAGCCAGGCCAGCAGATTCGGCAGCCGTGCGCGCAGGCCATTGACATTGAACGTGGCTATCCGCAATTTCTTCATGAACGGACACTCCTGAGGACGAGGTACCTGACGTGTGACACCAGCACGTTTCGCAGGTTGCGTCAGCAATCTCGGGGGCGGTAGTACCTTGAGCGTAAACTGGACGATGATGGCCGGCGCTGAAACAGCCATTTGTCATCCGGTCGGCACCAACCGCGTGCCTCTTCACAACAACATCAGGTAACGACTCATCCCTGGAGACGACCATGATGAACATCAGAATGACTTCGCTGCTCTTGGCGGGATTGTTGTCGGCAACGCCCCTGGCCATGTTTGCGGCGTCCGGCACTGGCACTGGCACTGGCACGACCGGTACGGCACCCAGTGCAACCCGCAACTCAAACATGCTGCCAGGCAACAACAGACCCAGTGGACCCTCGGGTGACTACAGCCGCAGTCATGGCCCCGGCTCGTCAATCGGCAGCACCGGCGTCAATGGTCCGGGTAGCGGCGCGGGTGGTGGAACCGGCGCCCCCGGAGGTGGAACCGGCGGTGCTGGCGGCGGGACGGGCAGCTGGACAGGCAAAAGCAGCCGATGACGTGCGGTCGTTGGCTGCTTTTTGTCGCCTGGGGCTTACATCGGTTTGACCGCCGGCGGGTTCCATTGGCCATTCAGCGCCTCGGCTTTCGGGCCGTACAGACGCATGGTCAGGTTGAACGGGCCTTTGGGCGCCGGCAGCCAGTTGGCCTCCAGATCCTTGCCGGGGCTTTCGTTCTGGAAATAGAGGTCCAGCGAGCCATCGGCGTTGGCCTTGAACGGCATCCAGCTACTGACCGCAAAACGATTGAGCGAGTTGCCGACCTGAAAACCTTCCGGGTCATACAGGGTGATCGACCAGAAGGCGCTCACCGGCGGCGTCTGGCCCTTGCTGAAATGCAGCACGTATTTGTTCGCACCGTCGAGTGACTTGCCGTTGCTGTCGCCGATGTTCAACGGATAAATCGCATCCTCGGGCAGGTTGGCACCGAGCCCCACCTGCGTAACGATGGCGCGCTTGAGGTAGTAGTTGCCGTAGACGCCCATGGTGTCGGTGTTCATCGACCAGCCATTGACCTCCCGCGCCAGGGTCGGCACTTTCCAGGTCATCAAGGCCTGTGCGTCCTGCGGCACCGTCTGCAGCGCGGCCTGGATCTGCGGGTCCAGCGCGTCCATGTCGAACGGCTTGCCGGCTTCGATGCCGATACGCTTGATCTGCGCCAGCATGGGCTGGTCGGTGCTGTGCGGCGGGTTCACCTTCAGCAGTTCGGCAGCATAGGTGAAGTAATTGGCAGCCGACATGGAGTCGACCTGAATCTTCGGTGGCGTTTTCATGTCCACCGCCGGATCGATTTTCACGGTGACGGCTTCAGGCTCCTTGCCCAAGCGGGACAACGGCGTCACCGTGTAGCCGGCCTGAATCTTGTGCACCGCCGCGTAATCCGCCGCACCGTCGGTCTTGGTACGGCCGATGACCCAGACAAACGGGGTTGGCGCCGGCAGATGACTCATCCCGTCAGGCACCGTGCCGGTCCACCCCGGTGGCGTCACCAAAAATTGCCCGGCCTCGGTGCCCGTGGTGCGCCAGCCCGGCGACGCGAACACATCAGTCCACATATCGAGCATTGGCAACAGGTAGAAACGCCCGTCGGTATCCGGCGCGGCGATCACCAGCGGTTCCTTGGTCAAATCCAGCCAGGCAATCGAATACAAGGTGTCGAAATTAGCGCGCACCACCCCTTTGAACTCGGCCGGCGGATACTGCGGAACACTCACAAACATGTTCATCGGGCCTTTGCCGAATTCCTTGCCCGGTTCGATGTTGGTGAATTGCTTGCGGGTAATGTCCATGCTCAGCAGCGGGTAAAAATAGATGTAGGCATCCACGCCGATTGCGTGAGCTTCTTCGGCAGTGATTTTCGTTTGCGCGTGGCTGGCCAGCGGGAAGATGGCGGCGGCTGCGACGGTCAGAGCAACGGCTGTCAATGTTGGAGGTAGCAACATGTTGGCGATCGTCCGTGCGAGGGGGGGCCTGCCGGGTTCGGCAGCGCTAACGGAACTCTAGACGATCAATTCAGCCAGGCCCGGGAGACGGACCACCGGCAACAAAAACACTTCAACGGTCGGAACGCATCAACGCCTCGACTCCGCCGGCCATCGACAACGTTGCCACGCGGTTTCGCCCCGAATGCTTGGCCTGATACAACGCCGCATCCGCCCGCTCGACAAACACGTCCATGCTGTCACGCCCCGACGGCACGAACGAATAGCAACCCAGACTGACCGTTACGTAGCCATTGGGCGAGCCGGTGTGGCTGATGCTCTTGTCAATGACGCTGCGGCGGATCTGCTCGGCAATCGTCATGGCACCGTGGATGTCGGTGTCGGGCAGCAGCACCGCAAACTCTTCACCGCCGTAACGCACCGCCAGATCGGCCTTGCGGTGGCAGCAACTCTTCAGCGCCCGTGCCACTTCGGCCAGGCAGTGATCCCCCACCACATGGCCGTAGGTATCGTTGTAGCGCTTGAAGTAATCGATATCGAGCATGATCAGGCTCAAGGGGCTGGCCTGCCGGGCGCCGCGCCCGAACTCGATGCCCAGCGCCCGCTCGAACAATCGGCGGTTGGCCAGCCCGGTCAGGCTGTCGTGAGTGGCGATCAGCTCCAGCGCTTGCTGGGCCCTGCGCAAATCCGCCTCGACCCGCTCGCCAACGCGCACCTGATGCAGGAACACCCAGCCGAACAACCCTACGCCCAGCAACACCAGGGCCACGATGAGACTGGAGTGAAACGCCGTGTCGTACCAGTCCGCGAGAATGGTCTCCGTGGACGATGCAGCGGCGACCACCAGCGGATAGGCCTCCAGCTGTCGGTAACTGTACATGCGTGTCACACCATCGATGATGGAGGTGAACAGCGCATTGCCAGAGGTGGTCAGCGGCAGGAACTTCTGGAAAATCTCGCTCTGGGCCAGCGATGCACCGATCTGCGCCTCTACAAAAGGTCGACGCGCCAACAACGTGCCATCGCTCAAGCCGAGAAACATCGAGCCGTTGTCGTCGAGGCTGAAGCTTTTGAAGAACTGGTCGAAGTACGACATCTTGATGCCGGCCAGCAACACGCCCTGGAAATGCCCGTTCCTGTCGTTGACCCGTTTGGAAACCGGAATGATCCACTCGCCGTTTTCCCGACTGCGGATGGCCGGGCCGATGTGCGCCAACGTCGATACGTTCTGCTGGTGATACTTGAAGTATTCACGGTCCGCGACCCCGGCACCCCGGGGCAGGTTTTCAAACGAGGTCACCACCCACTGGCCCTTCTGGTCGAACAGCAGGATGCCGTGCAACTGATCCAGCGCCAGCATTCGCCGGGCGAACGTCTGCTGCAAGCGTGGTCGTTGGTCCGGGCCGAAACCGTCGACCTGAATCCAGTCCACCAGACTGGTCAGCACCAGGTCGGCCTTCATGAAGGTGTCTTCGGCTTGCTGCGCCATGGCCCGCGTCAGGTTCGAAGACGCCACTTGCGCCAGGCTCAGATCATGGCGACGGGACTGTTCCAGTTGCAGGTAGAGCAAACCGCACAGGCACAGACACACCGTGGCAATGAACAACACCGCGGCCTTGCGCAGCGGTATGCGTTTCAATGCGACGCCAGGGGCGTGGTCCGGATTGTTGAAGCGTGTGGGAAAAAGTTCATCCTGTCGGGGCAAGGCATGGGCAACGCCCCAAAGCCCTCAATCTTTGTGGGCCGTAGTTTACGGGGTTATCCAGGACAAATGGCGGCCACTTGCCCAGTGGTACCACACCTGCCCGGTGGTGCAAACATGACCCAAGGCAAGCGCGTCCCCGCATCTACGAGCTACGATTAGTCTGAACTCCACACAGGGAATCGACATGAGCAAGGCAGACGAGCTCGCGGCAAAATTGAAACAGACACGGCTTACCAGCGCGGATCAGGCGATCGATGCCTGGCCGGGCCAGGTCTACGAACTGTATCAACGGATAGAGACCTGGCTGCAGCCCCTGACCGAAGCGGGCCTGGTCCTGCGGCGCAACCCCACCCACGTGTTCGAGAGTCACCCCAATGGCGACTCTTACAACTACGCCATCGACCAGTTGGTGATTGCCGGCAACGGACACAGCATGACCTTTGACCCGGTGGCGCGCTTCACCGCCGATGGCGAGGGGCGGGTCGAGATTCACACAACAGGCAACGAACTCGCCCTGTTGCGTACCGTGGACGAACACGGTGAAACACACTGGTGGCTACAAACGATCGAGCAAGCCACAGCGCAGCTGGACGCGGTGGCGCTGACGGAAAGCGATCTGCTGGCAGTGGTGCAACAAGGGTTGGCGCTTTAGGGGATTGGCTGAATACCAGTCTGTTGAATGCCACAAATCCTGTAGGAGCGAGCCTGCTCGCGATGGTCGTTAACGATAACGCGTGCTTACTGGCTAAACGCGGCGTTCTTGAGTCCATCGCGAGCAGGCTCGCTCCTACAGGGTCCGGGGTGATTCATTACTGCTTGCCCTGCCCCTTCACCACCAGCGGAATCTCTGCACGACGCATTCAGTTAAGCGAATGTGCTCCTTTGTAGGAGCGAGCCTGCTCGCGATGGTCGTTAACGATAACGCGTGCTTACTGGCTAAACGCAGCGTTCTTGAGTCCATCGCGAGCAGGCTCGCTCCTACAGGGTCCGCGTCTATTCATTACTGTTGGTTCTGCCCCTTCACCACCAGCGGAATCTCTGCACGACGCATTCAGTTAAGCGAATGTGCTCCTCTGTAGGAGCGAGCTTGCTCGCGATGGTCGTTAACGATAACGCGTGCTTACTGGCTAAACGCGGCGTTCTTGAGTCCATCGCGAGCAGGCTCGCTCCTACAAAGTCCGGGGTGATTCATTACTGTTGGTTCTGCCCCTTCACCACCAGCGGAATCTCTGCACGACGCATTCAGTTAAGCGAATGTGCTCCGCTGTAGGAGCGAGCTTGCTCGCGATGGTCGTTAACGATAACGCGTGCTTACTGGCTAAACGCGGCGTTCTTGAGTCCATCGCGAGCAGGCTCGCTCCTACAAAGTCCGGGGTGATTCATTACTGTTGGTTCTGCCCCTTCACCACCAGCGGAATCTCTGCACGACGCATTCAGTTAAGCGAATGTGCTCCTCTGTAGGAGCGAGCTTGCTCGCGATGGTCGTTAACGATAACGCGTGCTTACTGGCTAAACGCGGCGTTCTTGAGTCCATCGCGAGCAGGCTCGCTCCTACAAAGTCCGGGGTGATTCATTACTGTTGGTTCTGCCCCTTCACCACCAGCGGAATCTCTGCACGACGCATTCAGTTAAGCGAATGTGCTCCTCTGTAGGAGCGAGCTTGCTCGCGATGGTCGTTAACGATAACGCGTGCTTACTGGCTAAACGCGGCGTTCTTGAGTCCATCGCGAGCAGGCTCGCTCCTACAAAGTCCGGGGTGATTCATTACTGTTGGTTCTGCCCCTTCACCACCAGCGGAATCTCTGCACGACGCATTCAGTTAAGCGAATGTGCTCCTCTGTAGGAGCGAGCTTGCTCGCGATGGTCGTTAACGATAACGCGCGCTTACTGGCTAAACGCGGCGTTCTTGAGTCCATCGCGAGCAGGCTCGCTCCTACAGGGTCCGGGGTGATTCATTACTGTTGGTTCTGCCCCTTCACCACCAGCGATACCTCTGCACGACGCATTCAGTTAAGCGAATGTGCTCCTTTGTAGGAGCGAGCTTGCTCGCGATGGTCGTTAACGATAACGCGTGCTTACTGGCTAAACGCGGCGTTCTTGAGTCCATCGCGAGCAGGCTCGCTCCTACAGGGTCCGGGGTGATTCATTACTGTTGGTTCTGCCCCTTCACCACCAGCGGAATCTCTGCACGACGCATTCAGTTAAGCGAATGTGGTCCTTTGTAGGAGCGAGCCTGCTCGCGATGGTCGTTAACGATAACGCGTGCTTACTGGCTAAACGCGGCGTTCTTGAGTCCATCGCGAGCAGGCTCGCTCCTACAGGGTCCGGGGTGATTCATTACTGTTGGTTCTGCCCCTTCACCACCAGCGATACCTCTGCACGACGCATTCAGTTAAGCGAATGTGGTCCTTTGTGGGAGCGAGCCTGCTCGCGATGGTCGTTAACGATAACGCGTGCTTACTGGCTAAACGCGGCGTTCTTGAGTCCATCGCGAGCAGGCTCGCTCCTACAGGGTCCGGGGTGATTCATTACTGTTGGTTCTGCCCCTTCACCACCAGCGGAATCTCTGCACGACGCATTCAGTTAAGCGAATGTGGTCCTTTGTAGGAGCGAGCCTGCTCGCGATGGTCGTTAACGATAACGCGTGCTTACTGGCTAAACGCAGCGTTCTTGAGTCCATCGCGAGCAGGCTCGCTCCTACAGGGTCCGGGGTGATTCATTACTGTTGGTTCTGCCCCTTCACCACCAGCGATACCTCTGCACGACGCAAGTCCAGAGCCGGCAACTTCGTTGGCTGGCTCAAGCCCTGCAGCACCCTGGCGTCGTAATCATAAATGTCGGGTTTGAACGTCACCCGCCCGTCCTTGCTCAGGTCCACGGTCCAGTAAGCCAACAGCACCGGCACTTTCACCGGTAGCTGGATGTTCTCGGTCCTGCCATTGGCCAACTGCTTCTGAATGCCGGCGCTGTTCCAGCGGACCGGGTCGTTGAACAACAACTCGACCAGTTGCAACGGGTTTTCCACGCGGATGCAGCCTGAACTGGTGGCCCGAACCGTTTTGGCAAACAGTTCGCGGTGCGGTGTGTCATGCAGGTAAATCGAATAGTCGTTGGGGAAGCGGATCACCACCTGCCCCAGCGAACTGTCGGGCCCGGCATCCTGACGCAGGTGGATGCCTCGCGGGTTGCTCCAGTCAACGCTCGACGGATCGAGCACATTGCCTTCGCGATCAAGCACGCGAATCCGGTTGGCCTCCAGATAGCCCGGATCGTTCTGGACTTTTGGAATCACGTCCTGCTTGAGGATGGTCGGCGGCACGGTCCAGGTCGGGTTGAACGTGATGTAGGTGATTTCGGCCTGGAACACCGGCGTACTGCGCACCGGTTTACCGACCTGTACCCGCGAACGCCAGATCGGCAGACCGTCGCGGTACATCGCCACCTTGTATCCGGCGATATCGACGATCACGAACGTGCCCTGAAGCTTGTACAACAGCCACCGGGCGCGCTCCATGTTGACCCGCACCTGATCGATCCGCGCCTCGACCGGCACGTTCAGTGCCGCCAGCGTCGCCGCCCCCGCCACGCCATCGGCACCCAGGTATTGCTCGGTCTGATACTTCTTCACCGCGGCAATGACCTTGTCGTCGTAACCGGCCTTTTTCGACAGGTGCCCGTCCAGGTATCCGCCCGCCACCAGACGCGCACGCAATTGTGCGACAGCCACCCCGTCCATGCCGGGCTTGAGCGATTGCCCTTCGGTGACTTTCGGCCAGCCGCCCGCATCACGGACCTGGCGCAACCGGGCCAGGCCCTCACGCAAGTTGCGGTAAATCTCTTCCTGAGGAGGCGCCTCGGCAAAGGCGCGCGCCACGTCATGGGCATCGAGGGTGGCGAACAGGTTGTTCATGTCCCCGCGGGCAGCGCCGCCGGCAGGCTCGAAATTCCAGTGAATGTCCAGCCGCGACGGATCGACCTTGCCCCGCCGCAATTGCAGCAGCGCAGTGATGAACGTGCGGGTCGCCGCCATGTCGAACATCGCCCGTTGCGCCGTGGAAGGCACGCCCGCTGCCAGCGACTCATGGGCCAGGGCCAGCTCGCTGATGCGAAAATCCGCCGGATTCAGGCCATCGATCCGGGTGTCTTCAAGACTCTTGAGTAACTGGGCGACATCACGATCGTCTGTCCACGCCGCCCGATAGTTGCGATGCATATAGAAATCCAGCACCACCCGGCTGACATCCACGCGCTGATGGCGCCTGGAAGTGAGCAACGGCGGAAAGGCCGAGCGCAGCGGTTCCAGCGTCGCCTGAATCACCTGGCCGACCGCATCGTCGGGCGCCGCGGCATCGATTGTGCTGCTCGCCGCAGATACCGGCTCAATCGGCGAAGTTTGCCCAAACGCCGCACCGCTGATCAGAAAGCCCATAAAAAACATGCGGCTTATGACGAATGACCTTGTTAATTGCACCATGGATAATCCTTAATCCCCCGTTTCAAACGGCTAGCTTTCCGCTCGCCGCTAGCTAGACTCGAAATTATCATGATGAGACCCGACTATGGCGCTAAACCGCTTTGGCCCTTTATTTGCCATTTTACTGACATGCCTTTCAGTAACGTCAGCCTACGCCGATTCGCTTGAAAACGCGCTGGTCAAAGCCGCACCAGGCGCCGACGCCAAAGTGATTGCCCTGGCGGTTCGCGCCACCCAATGCAGCCTCGCCCAAGGTATCGCCCCCGCCCAAAGGCTGGCGGTGATCGATTATTCCCTGCCTTCGACCGAACAACGCCTGTGGGTCTTCGATCTTAAACGGCGCAAGTTGCTGTTTCACGAACTGGTCGCCCATGGCCGCAACAGCGGTGAAAACATGGCCACGCTATTCTCCAACCTCAACGAAAGCCACGCCACCAGCCTCGGCCTGTTCCGCACCCAGCAAAGCTACCGCGGCCAGAACGGTTACTCGCTGCGCATGGAAGGCCTGGAGCCCGGCTTCAACGATAATGCCTTTGACCGGGCCATCGTCATCCACGGCGCGCCCTATGTCAGCCCGGTGCTGGCCCGCGCCAATGGCCGGATCGGCCGCAGCCTGGGTTGCCCGGCCGTCAGACCGGCGATTGCCCATCGGCTGATCGACTCGATGAAGGACGGTCAGTTGTTGTTTTCCTACTACCCGGACCAGCGCTGGTTGAAGTCGTCTTCCTACATCAACTGCGGCGGCGACACAGTGGCCTCAAGGGAAAAGTCCACTTCACGCCAATAAGCGGCGCCCAACCTGTCAAAACTGTAATCTGCGCCTCAGCCTGCCGAAAGGCACCGCCTGCTAGCCTTTCGATAAGTTCAACAGGTTGACGGGCGGAACAAACGGCATGCACTCCCACACTTCAAGACGCACCTTCGTCAAAGGGCTGGCCATCGGCGGGCTCTTCGGCGGCCTCGGGTTATGGCGCACGCCGGTCTGGGCCATCAGCAGTCCCGGCGAACCGCAGGTGTTGGCCGGTCACGATTTCGACTTGTACATCGGCGAATCCCCGGTCAACTTCAGCGGCAGCCCACGCACCGCCACGACCATCAACGGCGGCATCCCCGGCCCGCTGCTGCGCTGGCGTGAAGGCGATACGGTAACGCTGCGGGTGCGCAACAAACTCAAGGACAGCACCTCCATTCACTGGCACGGCATCTTGCTGCCGACCAACATGGACGGCGTGCCGGGGCTGAGCTTCAAGGGCATCGAGCCGGGCGGCCTGTACGTCTACCAGTTCACCGTGCGGCAGAACGGCACCTACTGGTATCACAGCCATTCGGGGTTTCAGGAACAATCCGGCGTCTACGGCCCGCTGGTGATCGACGCCAAAGACCCGGAGCCGTTCCAGTACGACCGCGACTACGTGGTGATGCTCAGCGACTGGACCGACGAAGACCCGGTCGGCCTGATGAAGAACCTGAAAAAACAGTCCGACTACTACAACTTCCACAAACGCACCGTGGGCGACTTCATCCACGACGTCAGCGAAAAAGGCTGGGGGCCGACCGTCGCCGATCGCAAGATGTGGGCCGAGATGAAGATGAACCCCACTGACCTGGCGGACGTCGGCGGCGCCACTTACACCTACCTGCTGAACGGCCAGGCGCCGGACACGAACTGGACCGGGGTGTTCCGCCCGGGGGAAAAGCTGCGGCTGCGCTTCATCAACGGCTCGTCCATGACCTACTTCGACGTGCGCATCCCCGGGCTGAAAATGACCGTGGTCGCTGCCGATGGCCTGCACGTCAAACCGGTGAGCGTCGACGAGTTTCGCATTGCCGTGGCGGAAACCTTCGACGTCATCGTCGAACCGACCGAAGCGGCCTACACCCTGTTCGCCCAGGCGATGGATCGCACCGGATACGCACGCGGCACCCTCGCGGTAAAAGCGGGACTGATTGCGCCGCTGCCACCACTGGACCCGCGCCCGTTGGTGACCATGGATGACATGGGCATGGGCGGCATGGACCACGGCAGCATGGCGGGCATGGATCACAGCAACATGGCAATGGGCGACATGGACCACGGCAGCATGGCGGGCATGGATCACGGCAGCATGGCCATGGGCGACATGGACCACGGCAACATGGCGGGCATGGATCACGGCAACATGGCCATGGGCGACATGCCCGGCATGCAATCCCACCCGGCCTCGGAAACCGACAACCCGCTGGTGGACATGCAAGCCATGTCCACTTCACCGAAACTCGACGACCCCGGCATGGGCCTGCGCAACAACGGGCGCCGCGTGCTCACCTATTCCGACCTGCGCAGCACCTTCGAAGACCCGGACGGCCGCGAACCTGGCCGCACCCTTGAGCTGCACCTGACCGGCCACATGGAAAAATTCGCCTGGTCGTTCAACGGCGTGAAGTTTTCCGACGCCGCCCCAATACGCCTCAAGTACGGCGAGCGGTTGCGGATCGTGCTGGTCAACGACACGATGATGATGCACCCCATCCACCTGCATGGTATGTGGAGCGACCTCGAAGACGAGAACGGCCAGTTCATGGTGCGCAAACACACCATCGACATGCCACCGGGCTCCCGGCGCAGCTATCGGGTCACCGCCGATGCGCTCGGCCGCTGGGCCTATCACTGCCATCTCCTGTACCACATGGAAATGGGCATGTTCCGTGAAGTTCGCGTGGAAGAATGAGGCGCACCCCATGATTCGACTCACCCCGGTTTTTTTCGCACTCGCGACCTCGACGGCGATGGCCGCCAGCGATGACATGCAAGGCATGGATCACAGCCAGATGGACCACGGCCAGATGCAAGGCATGGACCACAGTCAGATGCAAAGCATGGACGAGGGCCAGATGCAAAGCATGGATGAGGGCCAGATGCAGCCCGCCGCGCCCAGCGAAAGTCGCACACCGATCCCGGTGCTGACCGATGCCGATCGCGCTGCCGTGTATGCCGATCCCGCCGGTCACCACGTACATGACAGCACGCTCAATTCATTCTTCCTCGCCGACAAACTGGAATGGCAGGACGCCGATGACGGCAGCACCCTGGCCTGGGATTTGTCTGGCTGGATTGGCGGTGACATCGATCGTCTGTGGCTGCGCTCCGAAGGCGAACGCACCAACGGCGTGACCGAGGACGCGGAAATCCAGGCCCTGTGGGGCCACGCCATTTCCCCGTGGTGGGACGTCGTCAGCGGCGTGCGCCAGGACTTCAAACCCGGCGCCCCGCAAACCTGGGCCGCGTTCGGCGTGCAAGGCATGGCGCTGTACAACTTCGAGGCCGAAGCCACGGCCTTCATCGGCGAAGGCGGCCAGAGCGCCGTGCGGCTGGAAGGCGACTACGACATCCTGCTGACCAATCGGCTGATCCTGCAGCCAACCGTCGAACTCAACGCCTACGGCAAAAACGACCCGCAACGGGGCATCGGCGCGGGGCTGTCCAACACCGAAGCCGGCCTGCGCCTGCGCTACGAAATCCGTCGGGAATTCGCGCCCTACGTCGGCGTGACCTGGAACCGCACCTACGGCAACACCACCGACTTCGCCAGTGACGAAGGCGAGGACCGCAGCGAAACACGCCTGGTGCTCGGTGTTCGGCTGTGGTTCTGAACAGACTCACCTCAAACCAACAACAACCGCTTCAAGCGGTAAAGGACCTTGCATGCGCCTCATAAAACCCACCGCCGCCGTTATCGCGTTGCTCAGCGGCCTGCTCATGAGCACCCTCGCTCAAGCCCACCCCAAACTACTCTCCTCCAGCCCAGCGGAAGGCGCGGCAGGTGCGCCGCCCGAGAAGATCGAACTGCACTTTTCCGAAAACCTCGTCACCCAGTTTTCCGGCGCTAAACTGCTGATGATCGAAATGGCCGGCATGGCCCATGACCCGATGCCAATCAAGGCCAAAGTCAGCGGCAGCAGTGATCCGAAGACCATGCTCATCACCCCGACAGCGCCCTTGACTGCCGGCACTTACAAGGTCGAATGGCGCGCGGTGTCGTCGGACACCCACCCGATCACCGGCAACGTCACGTTCAAAGTGAAATGATCGATGAGCGACTCGGCCAACGTCATGCTGCGGTTTGTGTTGTATGTGGATTTGATGCTGTTGTTTGGCGTGGCGCTGTTCGGGCTGTATAGCCTTAAAGGACGGGAACGACGTTCGGGGACCGTGCTGCCCATTCGCGGATTGCTGGCGGGGTTTGCCGGACTCGGGGCATTGTTGTCGAGCGCCGGCATGGTGCTGATGGCCAGCACCATGAGCGGCGAATCAGACGTTGCCGAGTTGCGCCCTCACATCGAGATGATGCTGTTCGAGACCGATGTCGGGTTGGCCTGGGCCGTGCGGATGATTGCATTGGCGGTCGTGGGGCTGGCGCTGATACTCAACCCACGCGCCCCCGGCATCAGCCTGGTGATTGCCGCCACGGCCGGCGGCATCGCCCTCGCCAGCCTGGCCTGGAGCGGGCACGGCGCCATGGACGAAGACAGTCGCCGCTACTGGCACTTCACCGCGGACATCCTGCACCTGCTGATAGCGGGCGCCTGGCTCGGTGCGTTGCTGGCGTTTGCCCTGATGGCGCAAACCCGGGCCCTGCAAACCGAAGCACACATTCGCTTGCTAGCTCGCGCGGTCAAACGATTCGAACTTGCTGGCGCGCTGATCGTCGTGATCATCACCCTGACGGGCGTGGTGAACTACCTGTTCATCGTCGGGCCGAAGCTCGATGAGGTTTTACGCAGCCACTACGGAGTTCTGCTAGCGATCAAGGTGCTGCTGTTTGCCGGGATGCTGGTGTTGGCGGCGTTGAACCGCTTTCATCTTGGCCCCTTGCTGGAGCAGTCGTTACGAGAGGGCCAATATCGCGCGGCGGCCCATGCACTTCGACGCAGTGTGGTGGTGGAAATGGCCGCAGCGGTGTTGATTGTGGGGTTAGTGGCGTGGCTGGGGACGTTGAGTCCGGAAGTGGAAATGAGCAATGTTTAGAGGCGAAACGGCACCTTCCGGTGCCGTTCAAATTTCGCCTCAAAAATCTTTAGATCCTCATCAACGCAACGTCAATTGCCATCCAAATCAGACTCACGAATATCAATAAAAGATTGATAGTCAGCATCCATCTCAAATGGGGAGGGAAGTTTTTAATATCGACAGGATCCACGTCACCGATGCGGATATATGCTGTAGACCAAACCACCACCCCTGCGATTTTTGAGACCAGAGCAATGCACCCAAACCAACCCTGATTTCGCAATGCAGGCCCCCAAATACAGATGTAACGACTGTTCTTCAGAGCTTCCATCATGGCGTCCAGGTGGCGGCCCAGGTATAGAGAGTATGCAATGGCGATCATCGCCAGCAGAATTGGCCCTCCATCCACAATAATTACCGCCCAGACCGGCCAATTGCTGATCACGGCTGTATAGCCCTATATAAAGTTTCGCCATAGGCCTCTCCCTTTTCGCCACCAATGGTGGTTCCCTCCCAGGCACCAACTCCTACGATGGTCGCGGCGCAGACAACTCCCCAAATGCCAGTAGAAACTCCAAGCGCTAGACAAATAGGGCCAGCTGCCGAAGACGCTCCCCACCCACCTGCAATACCGCCCAAAGTAGAACCGACAAATTTCCCCCCTTCAGTAAACCTGACCCTCTCGCAAGCGGCCTCAGAACCACCACCGCTACATACCTCCTGAACCGCCAGCAACGAAGAAACCCCACCAATGCCAATGCCGATGTAACCGCCGGTGCTCATGTACTTGGCCGCCCGACTGATTGCATTCACATGAGTGGCGTAACCCGGTATCTGCCCCGGCGCACCAGCCTTGCCCCAGTGGTGCACCAGGCTGCGACTGGAAATGCCGAGCGCCGTTTTAAGCTTAAGGAGACCGCCCACACAATCACTCAAACTTCATCAACCCATACGCAATGAATCCCCAAACAGCAATGCCCACCAGCATCACCGCTTTGATTTTCAAAAGACGCTTTAGATGTGGGGGAAAGTTTTTAATATCCTCGGGGTCCAGCTCACCAATGCGGATTGAAACCCTTGGCATAGTCACCATCCCGGCGATTTTTGCTATCAGCAAGAGCCCCCCAAACCACCCGTGCTGCCGCAAACCTGGCCCCCAGGTGTGGACATAACGACTATTTTTCAAGGCCTCCAGCATGGCGTCAAGGTAACGCCATCTGAGGTACAGACTGTATGCAGTGCTCGCAATGGCCAGCAAGATCGGACCGGCTAGAAGCCAAAAAGCTAGCCAGGACATCCAAAAACCCTTTCCCATCATGGCTGGGTTTTCTCGTATAAAATTTCACCCATTAGCTCACCCCCATCCCCCATATAAGTCGTACCCACCCATGCTCCAGCACCTATCAAGGTCGCGGCGCAGACAACTCCCCCGATTCCTGTAGAGACTCCAAGCGCCAGACAGACGGGTCCACTGACATATTTACCAATCCCTGCACCCGCAACGCCACCAAAGGTGGACCCAACAAACTTTCCTCCTTCCGTAAACCTGACCTTCTCGCACGCGGCCTCAGAACCACCACCGCTACATACCTCCTGAACCGCCAACAACGAAGAAACCCCACCAATGCCAATGCCGATGTAACCGCCGGTGCTCATGTACTTGGCCGCCCGACTGATTGCATTCACATGAGTGGCGTAACCCGGTAGCTGCCCCGGCGCACCAGCCTTGTCCCAGTGGTGCACCAGACTGCGACTGGAAATGCCAAGCGCCGTTTTTAGCTTGGGATGGTCACCCAATGTCGTCTGGCCACGCAGGCGAGTGGAATTCAGCAAGTGGGCGTCCAGCTGGGCGAGCAGCCGCTGGCGTTCGGCGAAGAACTGCGGCGATCGCAGGTTACCGTGCTGACGATAGCTGTCCTGATGCAGGCGCTCCATCGCTTGCAGGGTGTCGCGCAGTCGGGTCAGGTGTTTTTCCATCACCACCGCGCTGACGCCGAGCCAGGTCGAAGTCTCGCCGGTAAAACTGGCGATTTCAGCCGCGTGGCGGAACATGAATTCGGCTTCCCCCGGCGTCAGGGGATCGAGTGCCAACCTGACCTGCTGCGCGGCCTGCATCAGCTGTGCTTCCTGATAGGTGCAGGAGGTGTTGTTCGGGTCGCTCAGTACGATCAACGAGCCGGCTTTGATGTTGTCTGATACTGGGTTGAGTGCCCGAAACTTGCGCATCACGGCGGCACCAGGCGTGGAGAACAGCGTCGCCTCCAAGGCTTCGCGGGTCATGCGTTTGGGCACCACATAGAAGCCCGGTTCTTGAGGGTCTACGCGGGCGAATATGACAGGCGCCGGTGGGTACGAAGGGGCGAAACCAGGCTGACGTGGCGCGGCCGGTTGACTGGTTGCCGCACTGGAAACGGGTTGCACAACGTCCCTGCCCGTTCGCGGTGCGGAGTTAGCGTTGCGATAGGTCGCCGTGACCACAGAAGGGATCAGTCGGGCCTTGCAGGGGCAATCGCTGTGGCTGTCCAGCGTGCCCGCCATGGCTTTGCCATGACTGATCATGTGCGAAATGCCACCGACAATCTTGTAAGTCTTGCCGTCCTTGCCACAGGTGACTCGATCACCCTCGCGGGCATGGGCAATGCCGTACATCATGATCCGGGTGTCACCATCCAGGACCTTGCCGCCACAGGTGGTCTTGTCATGCAGACCAATGAAATGTCCTTCGTTCATTGATGTTCTTCCTCCTTGATGGAAGGCAGAAAGTCCTCGGTTGCGATTCGGTAAATGGCGTGAGCGGGATGAGCTTCCATGTATGCCTGCCCCTGGCGAACAACTGCCAGAGCTTCGTCGCAAAAGTGCGCAAGTCGTTCTTCAGTGAAATGGAGGGCGTCAAGACTGCGAAGAAATTCAGCGGAGACATCGTTGGTATACGAGGGGGGCAATGGTGCATTCATTTGCAACGTCCTTATCGTCATCGGTTTGAATTGCCTTTCCTTCTCATCTCGGCAGAAGCGTTGAGCAGAGAGAATATTGGGCGACGACGAATAAGACGGTGGGACGCGTGCTGAACGCAATCCAACGGCATGGCCAAAATGAACGAATAGGAATTTTCGCAATAACCAACAACCCATTTCCTACAGCGGTAGTTACAAGAAGTATTTTTTGCGCAGTGGAAGCCCGCTGTGTGTGTGGTTATTTCACGTGCGAGCATAGTCCGATGGGTTAACTAAAAGACGACATCTTCCCGGACGGGATTTTTCACACCGGTGAAAGTTTCACTACACTCCCCTTCAAAACCACTCCAGCACAAAAGCCCGATAACAATGACGAAAATAAAAAGAGCAATGATGCTCGGCGGCTTGCTCGCACTCTCCCTTGGCGCTCAGGCAGAACCTTCGCATCTGGACAGCGTCATGCAACAGGGACAACTGCGCGTTTGCACCACCGGCGACTACAAGCCCTACACCCTCAAAGCCGGGGACGGCGAATACTCTGGCATCGACATCGCCATGGCCCGCGCCCTGGCCGACAGCCTGGGCGTCAAGGTCGAGTGGGTGCCCACCACCTGGAAAACCCTGATGCCCGACATGCTCGCCGGCAAGTGCGACATCGCCATGGGCGGCATCACGGTCACCCTGGAGCGGCAGAAAAAAGCCTTCTTCAGCACCACCCTGGACGTCGACGGCAAAATCCCCTTGGTGCGCTGCGAAGACCAGGCGCTGTACCAGACCGTCGAACAGATCAACCAGCCCTCGGTTCGCCTGGTCGAACCCGCCGGCGGCACCAACGAAGCGTTCGTCCACGCCTACCTGCCCCAGGCGCAATTGCAGCTGCACGACAACATCAGCATCTTTCAGGAACTGCTGGATAAAAAGGCCGACGTGATGATCACCGATGCGTCGGAGGCGCTGTATCAGCAGAAGCTCAAACCAGGCCTGTGCGCCGTCAACCCCACGCACTACCTGCAATACGGCGAAAAGGCTTACTTGCTGCCCCGCGACGACATCACCTGGAAGCTGTACGTCGATCAATGGCTGCACCTGGCCAAGGCGACGGGTAATTACCAGAAGATTCTGCGGCAGTGGCTGGCGGTACCTCGCGCGAAGTAATGGACCGTATTTATCGCACAAAAAAGGGCGCTCCCGTGGGAGCGCCCTTTTTTCATTGCGTGTCCCGTCCTGAATAAGGTTTACACCTTCTGACCCATTCTCAGGAGGAAGTAATGAACACGGGTGAAAGGCGCAGTCAGCGCGACTACACGTTGACCTTTAAATTGTCGGTCGTCGATCAGGTCGA
>NZ_JAHBDJ010000060.1:0-20198 GCF_019956375.1 Pseudomonas sp. GL-R-19
CCTCAACGTTGGGGGGGGCTTCACCCACCCATTTCCCCCCCACTCACACCACAGGCCGGTGTGAGGGTGGACGCTCTCGCGAGCAGGCTCGATCCCACAGAAAAACCAGTTGTGGGCAAACCGCTTTCCCCTGGGAGATCGAGCCGGTTCGCGAAGACGCCTGTTCATCAAGCACAAAATGTGCCGGACTCCGCTGCCAGCCTCGAAAACGCAATGCCTCCAGCCATAAAGCAAACGCCGGCGATGCACATGGCGCATGAATGGGGAATGTCTGTCCATCCCCCTTCGGACCGCAGGTGTCAGGCGCGCTATGATAGGCGGCCCTTGCCCCCCCGGAGCCTGTCACCGCAATGCCCCTGATCAGCCACTTCAAGACCCCGTGCCCCGAGCACATCAATAGCCAGATCCTGCAGATGGTGGTCGACAACCTGACCGACATCAGCATGGTCGCGATCCCGCCCAGCAACCTGCTGTACAACCTCTATCAATACGCGATCGGCTATGAGGTGCACCTGTATCTGGAAGCGCTGAACGGTGAAAAAGGCATTGCCGTGGAGTTGATCGTTGCCACTGATGAAGACGCCCCGGACAAGGTGATCGGCTTTTTGTTGTACCTGCCGGTGCAGGACGACCCCGAGGCGTGTGGCGTGGCGTACATGGCGGTGCAGGCTGAGCATCGGCGCCAGGGCGTGGCCCGGCGGATGCTGCGGGAAATGGTCGGCCGCTATCCCCATGCCGAGCTGACCTGCGCGGTGGCCAAGGTGCCGTATTTCGAGGCGATGGGCTTCGAGGTGGTGGGTGTGCGTGCGACCCAGGTGTTGATGAACACCCGCGACCACGCCACCGATGGCTTGATGGCGCTGCTGGATGTGGCGTCGATCTATAGCTCGCTGGAAGTGCGGCAGATTCACACCTATCTGCTGCAAAAGCATGGCAAACGGGCCATGACCGACGCGGAAAAACAGCGCGACCGGCATCTGGACCAATTGATGCGCAAGGCCAATGAATTTGTGCGGGGGCGGTTGGGTGAAGATGCCGTACCGGCCGCCGGCCCTCGGTTGCGCCTGGTCTGACCGCACTCGCCCAAACACCAAAAATCCCCTGTAGGAGCTGGCTTGTCGGGTCGCCGCATCGCAGCGAAGGCAGCCTCAAGTCATGCGCTGTTGCTGCAGACGCCTTCGCTGGCAAGCCAGCTCCTACAGGAGAAATGTGTGGTTTTCAGAGGTAAAAAAAGAGCCTCAAAGCTCTTGATGGGGAGGAAGTGGAGCCGAGAGGCTCAAGATGCGCGTGAAGCAGGCGGTGAGCTTGGTAGGGGTTCAGTGCACTCACCACCTACGCAGCGGCTTGAGCAAGCAAGCGGCTGCGCAAGTTCATCCTAGAAAGACCAAGTGTTGCACTCAAGTACCGCTAGTCGCATCCCCCGGCCAACCGGCGCGACGCAACGCCTTGAGCAAGGTTTCGACATCCAGCCCCGGTACCCCATGCCCGTTGCCTTCGGCGGTGTCGGCGGCGAGCAAGGCATTGATGATGGCTTCTTCCACGGCTTCGGTGGCGGCCAGGAACAGCTCGCTGATGTGATCGTTGTTGACCATGCTCAGGTTGTCGGTGGTCGGTGCTTTCTTGCTCTCATAGGCGGCCGGCGGCACGTGTTCATTGCCGGTGGCGAAGGCGATGAAGATGTCGCCGCTGTGGTCTTCATTGCCGCCGCCGGTGCGGGCCAGGCCGAGGCTGGCGCGCTGGGCCAGGCGGGTGCACTGGTGCGGCAGCAACGGCGCATCGGTGGCCAGGCAGACCACGATCGAGCCCATCCCCGGGTGGGGCAACGAGGCCTTGAGGAACGGCGAATCGACCTGTTCCATGTAGCGCCCGACCGGATACCCGTCAACGCGCAGTTCATTGCGAATGCCATGGTTGGCCTGGACAATCGCGCCGACCGTCCAGCCGCCCTGGGTGCTGTTCAAGCGTCGCGACGCGGTGCCGATGCCGCCCTTGAATTCGTGGCAGATCATGCCGCTGCCACCGCCGACATTACCTTCGGTCACTGGACCGCCCGCCGCCGAACGCACGGCCTGGGCCACGTGTTCCGGCTTCACGTGAAAGCCGTTGATGTCGTTGAGCAGGCCGTCGAAGGTTTCCAGTACCACCGGCATGTTCCAGTAGAGGCGCCCGTCATCCGGTTGCTGCTCGCGGTCGAGCACGATCAGCGCATCGCGCACCACGCCCAGGCTGTGGGTGTTGGTGAAGGCAATGGGGCTGGTCAGCAAGCCCGCTTCGCGAATCCACTCCAGCCCCGTGGCATCGCCGTTGCCGTTGAGCACATGCACGCCGGCAAAGCACGGCTGCTGGCTGGTGGAGCCGGCACGCGGTTCGATAACGGTGACGCCGGTGAGAATGTCGCGGCCGGTGGCAGTGCGTCCTCGCACATTGCTGTGGCCGACCCGAACGCCGGGGACGTCAGTGATGGCGTTGAGCGGGCCGGGCTGCAGTTGGCCGATAGGGATGTTCAGGTCACGGGCGCGTGGTTTCATGGGTTTCTCATCTTCGATTCGTGGCAGAAAAAAGGGATGTTCCGGGCACCACAATCCCAATGTGGGAGCGGGCTTGCTCGCGAAGACGTAGTGTCAGTCGCTATAAATTTTTGCTGATCCACCGCTTTCGCGAGCAAGCCCGCTCCCACAGGGAAATGCAGTGGATTCACTGGCCGTTTTTGACCTTGCTCCAGATCCGCGTGCGCATGCGCTCGGTGGCTGGCGGCAGGGGCTGGAGGGTGAACAGGGTGGCCATGGCTTCGGCTGGCGGGTAGACGGCCGGATTGCTACGGGTCGCTTCGGCCACCAACGTGGTTGCGCGGCGGTTGCCGTTGGGGTAGTTGAGGTGATCGCTGACCGGGGCAATCACTTCAGGGCGCATCAGGTAGTCGATGAAGGCCATCCCTTGTTCCGGGTGCGGTGCGTCCTTGAGCAGTACCAGCGTATCGAACCACACCGGCGCGCCTTCCTTCGGCAGGCTGTAGGCGATCTTCACGCCGTTGCCGGCCTGCTCGGCGGTGTTCTTGGCTTCGAGCATCGCGCCGGACCAGCCGACCGCCACGCAGATGTTGCCGTTGGACAGGTCGCTGATGAACTTCGACGAATTGAAGTAGGCGATGTGCGGGCGCAGCTTGAGCAGCAGCGCTTCGGCCTTCTTGTAGTCCTCGGGGTTGGTGCTGTTGGGTGGCAGGCCGAGGTAGTGCAGGGCGACCGGCAGCATCTCCGACGGCGAGTCGAGCATGGCCACGCCGCATTCGCCGAGTTTGGCCAGGTTCTCCTCCTTGAACACCAGGTCCCAGGAATCCACCGGCGCCTTGTCACCCAGCGCAGCGCGCACTTTGTCGACGTTGTAGCCGATGCCGTTGGTGCCCCACAGGTAGGGCACGGCGTACTGGTTGCCCGGATCGTTGTTGGCCAGTTTCGCTAGCAGTTCGGTGTCCATGTTCTTGAAGTCCGGCATCTGCGCCCGGGGCAATGGCGCCAGGGCACCGGCCTTGATCAGCGTGGGCAAGCTGAAGTTGCTGGCAACCACCACGTCATAGCCGCTGCGGCTGGTGAGCAGTTTGCCTTCGAGCACTTCGGCGCTGTCGAAGGTGTCGTAGACCGGCGCAATCCCGGTGTCACGCTTGAAATCCTGCAGGGTAGTGGGGCCGATATAGTCGTACCAGTTGTACACGTGCACGGTCGGGGCTTCGACGGCAAAGGCCGGCAGCGACACCGCCAGGCAGGCACCAAACCCCAGATTGAAATACAAGCGGTGACGACTCATGATGCGGCACTCCTGGCCTGTTGCGGCCGGTGGTAATCAGGAGTTTGCAGCGTATCGACCGGGGTGGCCTTCACCCATTCCCATCATGGGTTACTCGAAAGGGGTAGTGCGTGGACGCGTTGTTGAAAGAGTTGCCGGTGCACCAGGGGCTGGCACGGGTTTTCACGGCAGTGGGGCAGGACGGCTTCTGGCGTGCGCTGGTCGATACCCTGCGCTTGCTGGTGCCGCTGGACAACGCGCTGGTAGCGCTGATGCGCCCGGGGCATGTGCCGCGCCTGCTGATTGACTTCGATGCCAAGGGCAGTACCGACGAGCATGAAGAACTGGCGGACTACAGCGCTGGCATGTACCTGCTCGATCCATTCTATCAAGCTGCCTGCGCCGGCATCGCCGACGGCTTGCACAGCCTCGAATCGGTGGCCCCCGACCAGTTCCAGCACAGCGAGTACTACCTGAGTTACTTCAGCACCGTGGTCGGTGGGGACGAGTTGCAGTTCATGGTCAACGTCGACGGCGCCGTGCTTGGCCTGTCCCTTGGGCGTTCGACGCGCTTCAGCCTCGAGGAGCAGGGCCGCTTGCTGTGCGTGCGTGACTGGGTGCTGGCAGCAATGCGCCGACACCTGGATTTGCAGCCGCCGCAAGGGCCGGTCGCCGAACCACCGGCCGGCGATTTGGCGACCTTGCTCGATCGCTTCGACGCGCGCCTGACAGTGCGCGAGATCGAAACCGCGCGCCTGATTCTCCAGGGCTTCTCCAGCAAGGCCATCGCCCAGCAAATGGGCATCTCTCCAGAGACGGTGAAAGTGCACCGGCGCAACCTTTATCACAAGCTCAACGTGAACGGGCATGGCGAGTTGTTTGCGCTGGTGTTGCAGCCGCGTTGAGCCGTCAGCCGCGGCCCTAGCCATCGCGAGCAGGCTCGCGATGGCGATAACACTGATAACCGATTGCTCAGCCCTGCTTCATTCCCAGACATTCAATAGACCGATCCACCATCGCCTTGGCAATCTCCAGCAAATGCCAGATCGAGTACACCATCGCCCGGTCGGCGCCCTCGAGTTGATCGCCACACTGATACGCCGTGACCGAAGCACAGCGCAGCAGGTCGGCGACATAGAGCTGGGTGTCTTCAAAACTCACGTCTTTGCTGACGTTGTAGAAGCGCATTTCATCGGTTGGTGCGGGTTGCTTGCCGGTGAGGTGGAAATCGATGGCGCGGTAGAGCGCAGAACGATCCCTGAGCAAATCGTCGGTGACGGTTTCGTTGGTAGGGTTTTCGGGAGGTGGATCGGGTACGGATTTTTTCATGAGTGTTACTCCTATTTCTGCATGGGAGCCATCACTTATCGCCTACTAAACGATTGGGTGGCGGCTGTACGCAGGTTAGTAGGCCGGTCAATAGGAAAAACCGGTGCACCCGAAGGTGCCCCACGCACAGCCACCATATTCTGCATGCGGCAAAAATTACCGGACATGAGCATGGAATCGCTATGCGCCTATTGTTCCGGGCTACTAAACCCGATCACTGATGAGCAGTGACGGACCGAGACTAGCCACGAGATTTCATCGGCGCAAGCGAGCGAAATGATCTAGGAAACGTCCTGCAAAAGAAAGGGAACGGGCCTGCAAAACCGCTGATTTTCCTGTACGAAATATCAACAAGATCGCCACTCGTGTAGGAGCGAGCTTGCTCGCGAAAAACCTGAGGGCGCCACGGGGAATCTGGTTTCCCGCGTTATCGTTGACCTCCATCGCGAGCAGGCTCGCTCCTACAGGGCTAGCGCTTGTTCAACCCCCGCGCCAACCGGTCCCCGCCCAACTGAATCACCGCCACCAGCAACATGGCCACCGTCAACATGATCTGACTGACAAACCACTGATATCCATTCGGCACGATTCATTGTGGGAGCTTGCTCCGGGCGGCGTTTCGATGATGGCGAATTCACAGGCGTCGATCTGTAACTTCTTACAGTATCGGCCCGGCCAAAAAGGGCTCAGTCTGTCCTCCATCAAAGCAAAGGACCGCCAATGCAATGAACCCCCACGCCGCGACCCCGACGCTGTCAGTCATTGATCCGCGCGCCTTGACGGTTCGCAGCGTCGACTATTGCCGCCATCCCGACAGCCCGGAGATTGACCCACGCATCACTCGACAACGCTTCGACGCGGCGCGGCGGTTGATCGAGTCGTGGGACCCGCGTTTGTGGGACTCGGTGCTGAAGCCGAACTTGACCACGCTCTATGGTTTGAGCGGCCAACCGTTGCTGACGGACAGCGTCGATGCCGGATGGCAGTTGAACTTGCTGGATCGGGCGGGTTTGTCCTGTTCATACTGGGATGCACGAGGCAGTCAGCGTCACACCGAGATCGACGAACAACAGCGGCCCGTCACCGTCACGGAACAGGCCGCGGGAGAACGACCTCGCGTGGTGGAGCGCTTGAGCTACGGTGATTGCAGCCCTGCATTCGCCGAGCACAACCAGTGTGGACAGTTGATCCGCCATGACCATCCGGCAGGCACTCAATGGGTGGCCGACTACGGGCTCGCCGGTTCAGCGCTGGTTGAAGAACAACGCTTGCTCCTCGACCTTGAAACACCCGACTGGCCGCCCGCATTCGATGCCAGAGATGAGTATCTGGAAGCTCAATCATTCATCACCCGCCACCGTTTCAATCCCACTGGCGAGCTTCAGCGACAAACCGATGCCATGGGCAACGTCAGGACATTTGCCTACGACGTGGCCGGCAAGTTGAGTGAGGCCTGGCTGCAATTGGCCGGCGAGGGCAAGCGAGCGCAACGCCTGGTCAGCGACATCCATTACAACGCGCTGGATCAGGTCGAACGGGAAACCGCCGGCAATGGCGTGCTGACCCGCGCCGAGTACGCTGCCGATGACGGACGGCTGATCCGGCTGGCGGCGGCAGTCGGCAACCAGAAACCCTTGCAGGACCTGCACTACGTCTACGACGCGGGGGGCAACATCGTCGAGCTGCACGACCTGTCCCAGCCCGCGACCCATTTCAACAACCAGCGCATCGAGCCGATCAATCGCTACCGCTACGACAGCCTGTATCAACTGGTCGAAGCCCAGGGTTGGGAGGTCAGCCAGCCGAGCCATGGCCCGGCCCTGCCAACACTGTTGCCCACGCCGCTGGACCCCAACCAACGGCGCAATTACACCCAGCGCTTCGAATACGACCGGGCCGGGAATTTGATCAGCCGCCAGCACAGCGGTGCGCCGGGCTTCTCGATGTTCACCTCGGCACGAAGCAACCGCAGCCTGGCGCAACGGGACGACGGCTCGCTGCCGGGCGAGCCCGATATCGACTCGGGGTTTGATGCCGGTGGCAATCAACAGGAACTGCAACACGGGCAAGCCATGGCCTGGGACAGTCGCAACCAATTGAGCCGCGTGACGTTGGTCAAACGCGAAACCGAGCCCGACGACTACGAAGGCTACTGCTACGATCGCCCCGGCCACCGCTTGCGCAAAACGGGATTCGCCCACAGCAGCGGCCGCACCCTGCGCACGGAAGTCCGCTACCTCCCGGGTCTGGAAATCCACCGCCAGGCCGATGGCGAAGAACACCACGTCATCAGCGTCGAGGCCGGGCGCAGCACCGTGCGGGCGCTGCATTGGCCTCAAGGTGCGCACAGCGACCAGCTGCGCTATAGCCTCAGTGATCACCTCGACTCCAGTACCCTGGAACTGGACGACGAGGCGGGCGTGCTGACCCAGGAACACTATTACCCGTTTGGCGGTACGGCGTGCTGGGCGGGGAAAAGTGCGTTGGTGGCGCAGTACAAAACCATCCGCTATTCGGGTAAAGAGCGAGATGCGACCGGGCTTTATTACTATGGCTACCGGTATTACGCGCCGTGGTTACAGCGCTGGATTTGTCCGGATCCCGCCGGGGAAATGGAGGGCCCCAATCGTTATGCGATGGTGGGCAACAACCCGATCAACTTTGTTGATCGATTTGGACTGAACGGGGAACAGGTTTCGGGCACCCAGATTTTGGGAGGGGTCATTCTCGTGTTCTTGCTGACCTTGATCGGGGCCGGGTTGGGTTGGTTGGCGGGCAATGCCATGACAGGTGCTTCAGTTGGCGCCCTGTTGGGTGGGACGCTGTTCGGGATTGTGCGAACGCACGAGTATCTACAGTTACGACCAGAGGCTGTGGCCGCCAATACCGACAGAGTGGAACGGCAGTTTGGTCAGGACATTAGAAATCTGGCTAGCAGTCTTGCAGAACACGAAAAGCTGACGCGGGAGGAAGCAGCGAGGTTTTCGAACTTTGCTTTTGACCATCGTAATATTTCAGGGAGCGATGGGGTAATGCTTAGACTTTTCCGTGCGCAAACAGGAAGAATCTTTGGGTATACGGGCCCCGAAAGCAACGCTGATAAAGCATGGCGTGTCCTTAGTACGGAAAAAAATCCAGTTCAAGGGCTCAAACGGCTGGGCTACAACATGCTGTTAATTCGAGAGACGCCAAGTGAGCAATCATCTACTGAGCAGTCTCCCTACGTTGAATCATTTGATGTAGCAGGTGCCAACTCTGTCGCGAGCGTGCGCAAGACCGGAAAAAAATCACACTCCAGTTTGGGCTCGGCCACATCGTCAGCGGCGCCAGCATCCATCCAGCACTGGGAAATTGATACCCGAGCGGTGGATTCGATCCTGGATGATCCGACTGACCCTGACCACAAAAGCGTTTCCTCAACGATTAACAGTCTGCGTGAAGGTCGTACTGGAGCAATCAATTGGCATCGCCATCGGGACGGTTTGTGGTCTGCGGATCTGCGGGGTTTTCCTGGAAGTACCAAACGGGGAGCCCACCGACTTATGTTGAGTCACCAGGGTGGTGTCCACTACAGGGTCGAAGGGATACGGAATCCGCATTAGTAGTGTCCGGGTTGCGATCTTTAGCCTTCCAGCCTGAACACCAACGCCTTCAACCCACACTCCATATCCGCATCCGGAAACTCCGGCGGATTCTCCAGCCGTTGCTCAAACTTCAGGCTTGGCGCCTCGCGGGTCACGCCGTCGATCAGGAAGTCGGCACCAAACGCCGGGTCGTTCATGCAGGCCAGTACGGTGCCTTGAGGGCTGAGCAATTCCGGTAACCGGCGCAGCACGCGCTGGTAGTCCTTGGTCAGCAGGAAGCTGCCTTTCTGGAACGACGGCGGGTCGATGATCACCAGGTCGTACGGCCCCTTGCCGATCACCTTGCCCCAGGATTTGAACAGGTCGTGACCCAGGAAGCTCACCTTGCTCATGTCGTGGCCATTGAGCCGGTGGTTGTCGCGGCCACGGTTCAAGGCGGGGCTCGACATGTCGAGGTTGACCACGTGGCTCGCGCCGCCTTCGATGGCCGCCACCGAGAAACCGCAGGTGTAGGCGAACAGGTTCAATACCCGTTTGCCCTCGGCATTGGCGCGGACCCACTCGCGGCCGTAGCGCATGTCGAGGAACAGCCCGGTGTTTTGCTTGCGGCCCAGGTCGACCCGGTACTTCAGCCCGCCCTCAGTGATCGTCAGTTCGTCGATTTCTTCCCCCAGCAACCATTCTGTGGTGCTTTGCAGCAGGTAGCGATGTTGCAGCAACAGCGTGTGGGCGCCGGATTTTGCCCATTGCTCAGACCGGGTGACTGTCATCAGCACCTGCTTCACGTCTTCCAGTTGCGCCGCATCCGGCTCCTTGAACAGCGCCACCAGCACCACGCCCTGCAACCAGTCCACGGTGACTTGCTCCAGCCCCGGCCAGCAGCGGCCACGGCCGTGGAACAGGCGGCGGGTTTCGGCGGGGGCGGCCGCCAGGGCGGTCAGCAGGTGCTGCTTGAGGGTGGCGAGGGCTTCAGGGTTCATCGGGTCGGGTCGGTCATTTGTGGGGGGCGGCATTTAACCATAATTGCGCAACCGGCGGACCACCACAGAACCCTGTAGGAGTGAGCCTGCTCGCGATAGCGGTCTGTCATTCAACATTGATGTCGACTGATGAACCGTCATCGCGAGCAGGCTCACTCCTACAGGGTTTTGGTCGGTAGTGAATGAGCAGTTATCACGATTAATTTAACTTTACGTGAGGATTTGGCGATCTTCCGGCTCCCATACTCGGCTCCAACGAACAACAACAATCCGGAGCCGGACATGTCGCAGTCAACTGCTTCACCCAAGTCCACTCATCCACGCTGGCTACGCCTGACCCATTGGCTCAACGCCCTGGCGGTGCTGGTGATGGTCACCAGCGGCTGGCGCATCTACAACGCCTCGCCGATCTACGAATTCAGTTTTCCCAAGTCGATCACCCTCGGCGGCTGGCTCGGTGGTGCGCTGCAATGGCATTTCGCGGCGATGTGGTTTCTGGCGATCAACGGCCTGGTCTACCTGGCCTTCAACCTGTTCAGCGGACGCCTGAAGCGGCGTTTTTTCCCGGTCTCGCCCAAAGGCGTGCTGCATGACCTGTGGGCCGCCGTGCGCGGAAAACTCGGGCATGCCGACCTCAGTCATTACAACCAGGTGCAACGGCTGGCATACCTGTTCGTGATGGTCGACATCACGCTGCTGGTGCTCTCCGGGCTGGTGTTGTGGAAGTCGGTGCAGTTCCCGCTGTTGCGTGAATTGCTGTTTGGTTATGAAGGCGCGCGCCGTGTGCACTTTTTCGCCATGGCGCTGTTGGTGGCCTTCGTCGCAGTGCATCTGCTGATGGTCGCGCTGGTGCCGAAAACGCTGTTGGCCATGATTGTCGGCCGCAAGGAGCAGGTATGAAAAAGCGTATTCAGGTGCCCGGGCTGGACGAGGCTTCGATCCTCACCGATGCCCGCAAGATCCTCGCCCCGCAAATCGAAGACCGCTCGCGCCGCTCGTTCCTGTTGCGTGGTCTGACCCTCGGCGGCGTGGCCATGCTGTCCGGCTGCAACATCACCGACAACGAAAGCGTCGAGACTGCGTTGTCGTCCATGTCGCGCTTCAACGATCGGGTACAGGGCTGGCTGTTCAACCCCAATGCGATGGCGCCAACCTATCCGGCGTCGATGATTACCCGGCCGTTTCCCTTCAATGCCTTTTACGGCATCGACGAGGCGCCGACAGTGGAGGAGGAGGGCTATCGCCTGGAAGTCACCGGCCTGGTCGCCGACAAACGCAGCTGGCGCCTCGAAGAGCTGCGCGCCATGGCCCAGACCGAGCAGATCACCCGGCACATTTGCGTCGAAGGCTGGAGCGCCATCGGGCGTTGGGGCGGCGTGCGCTTCAGTGACTTCCTCAAGCGCATCGGCGCCGACACCGATGCCAAATACGTCGGTTTCAAATGCGCCGACGACTACTACACCAGCATCGACATGGCCACCGCACTGCACGCGCAAACCCTGCTGACGCTGACGTATGACGGCGCGGTGCTACCGCGCGAATACGGCTTCCCGATGAAGCTGCGCATGCCCACCAAGCTTGGCTACAAGAACCCCAAACACATTCAGGCGATTTTCGTCAGCAACACCTACAGCGGCGGCTACTGGGAAGACCAGGGCTACAACTGGTTCGGTGGCAGCTGATGGATGCCTGGCCATTTCACACGTCCACAACCCACGCTCCAAGGAGTTTCACCATGAAAAAATTGACCACTGTAGTTCTGTCCATGTGCCTGGCCGTTGGCGCTGCCTCTGTGTTCGCAGCTGACACGATGAGCAACGACAGCATGAGCAAGGATTCGATGACCAAGGACGCCATGTCCAAGGATGCGATGAAAAAAGACGCGATGAAGAAGACCGATTCGATGTCCAAGGACGCCATGTCCAAAGACAGCATGTCCAAGGATGCAATGTCCAAGGACGCTATGAAAAAAGATGCCATGTCCAAGGATGCGATGAAGAAAGGCGAAATGTCGCAATAAGTCCAAGCACCACAGACCCTGTGGGAGCGAGCTTGCTCGCGATGGACTCAAGAACGCCGCGTTTAGCCAGTAAGTACGCGTTATCGTTAACGACCATCGCGAGCAAGCCCGCTCCTACACGGATTTTGCAAACGCCACAGATCTCCGTAGGAGCTGGCTTGCCAGCGAAAGCGCCCTCAAGGTCACTACAAAACCCGGATCGGTCACCTGGTTGCATCAAAAATGAATTTCCGCCGAGTCCGCTGCTCATACCTTTTAGGTAGCGGGTCAGAGCCCGCGAAATCATTGAGGCTATCAGGGGGCGGCACAGTCATGAGTCGAGTACCGACGGCGGGTGGTGATCTTCCTGGCGGGTTGATTCTGGTGGTTGAAGACGACCCGCTGATCCTGGATTTTCTCTGTGAGATTCTTCAGGAGGAAGGTTTTGTCGTCGAGCCGAAAACCAGTGCGGACGCGGCAGTGATGTATCTGGAGCAGCATGCGCCGGAGGTAGGCATGCTGCTGACGGACATCACCATGCCCGGCACGCTCAATGGCGCGGACCTGGCGAACCAGTTCGGCGATCGCTGGCCGGACAAGCCGATCATGATCATGTCCGGTTTCGAAACCCCTGAAAGCGCAGGCGTGCGACACGAGGTGTCCTTCATCAAGAAACCCTGGATGATTGGCGGGCTGCTCGATTGTGTGGGCCAGACCTTCAAGTCCAAACGACTCAACTGACCTGCGCGCAGGTGTTACATTGCCGGGCAAATCCGTCCGGCACCTGCGAGGTTCTTTTTCTTGTCCGATCACTCTGTATTCAACTCGACTTACCGTGCCTTTCTGTTCGACATGGATGGCACCGTGCTGACGTCCATTGCCGCCGCCGAGCGGGTCTGGACAACCTGGGCGGTGCGCCATGGCGTCGATGTCGACACCTTCCTGCCCTCCATTCACGGCGCCCGCGCCGTCGACACCATCAGGCGCCTGGGCTTGCCCGGGGTGGATGCCGAGGCCGAAGCCGCGTGGATTACCGAAGCGGAAATCGACGATGTCGGCGGGGTATTCGAAGTGGCTGGCGCGGCGAAGTTCTTGCGGTCGCTGCCTGCCAGCCAATGGGCCATCGTCACTTCCGCCCCGCGGGAACTGGCGCTGCGGCGGATAGCGGCGGCGGGGATTCCCGAGCCTGCCGTCATGATCACCGCCGAGGATGTGACTGCCGGCAAGCCGGACCCCGCCGGTTACCGCCTCGCGGCCCGGCGCCTGGGGGTCGAGCCCGGGCAGTGCCTGGTTTTTGAAGACGCCACGGTGGGGATTCTGGCGGCCGAGGCGGCGGGGGCGGATTTGATGATCGTGACGGCGACTCATGAACAGCCGGTCGAGACGCCGCATGCGACGTTGGCAAGTTATGAATCGGTTCGGGTTCAGGTGGATGTCGATGGTTCGGTTCGATTGAAGTCTGTATAAACAACAGCAATCCCTGTAGGAAGGGCCGGGCGACGTTCGCTTGCCCGCGAAGGCGTCGACACATCCAGTATCGATGTGACTGAAGAATCGCTTTCGCGGGCAAGCCCGCTCCTACAGGGGATGTATGTCAGTAAAGCCCGGGGATCAGCCGCCAGGAGCGGGCGCAATAGGCCTCGTATTCGCTGCCGAACTGCGCCCGGAGCAAGGCTTCTTCCGAGTGAATGCGCGCGATCAGCGGGATCAGCGTCAGCGCCACCAGTATCAGCCCGACACCAGAACGAAAGGCCAATGCCCAACCCATGCCGATGACCATCATCCCCAGGTAACTGGGGTTGCGCAGGTTGCGGTAAATCCCGTCGGTGACCAGCCGATGCCCCGGCTGAATGGCCACCAGCCCGCTGAAGCGCTTGCCCAGCACAAACACCGGCCACAACCGCAGCGCGCCGCCGACGACGAACAAGAGTGCGCCGAGCCAGCGCATGCCTTCACCGCCAAAAGTCCAGAAATCGATGCGGTCGGTATAAGCCGGCAGAAAGCCGCTCAGTAAACCGATCACGCCGAAGGCCGGAATGACCCAGCGGTTGGCCCGGTCTTCGCGTTCCCCCGAACTCAGGTTGACCTCGGTGAACAGAGAAGCGACAGCCATGATCAGAGTGGCCAGGGCAACGACGACCAGTGAACCGTGGCTGAAATAGGCTGCGAAACCACCCAGTCCCCAGATCGCCAGGGCGAGGTAGGCGAGGGTGCTGACGACGGCGAAAAATGCCAGTTTGGCCGAAATTTTCATGGTGCCTCCGCGAACAGGCTTACGCAGGAGCTGCCGTAGGCTGCGATCTTTTGATCGTTCTTTGGCCTTCGAGTTTCCATGGGTAAAAGATCGCAACCTGCGCCGGACCGCCGGGACGGTCGCCCCGAGGGCGGGTGAACTAAGCTTGGGAGAGTGGACCGTTCACCGCCGGCTCGCACGAGTTCGACGAGCCGGTGGCGTGAAACAGGAGCCTGTATGCTTCACATCCGCACGCCTTTGATCCTGCACCCTGGCCTGTCGACTCCGACCCGCCGTATCTGGCTGAAACTGGAAAACCTGCAACCTGGCGGCTCGTTCAAAATACGCGGCATTGGCTTGCTGTGCAGCCGGGCGGCGCAGCAGGGCAAGCGCAAGGTGGTCTGCCCCTCCGGCGGTAACGCGGGACTGGCCACGGCCATGGCCGCTGCATGCCTGGGGCTCAAGGCATGCATCGTGGTGCCGCACACCACCCCGCAAAGCACCCGGGCGCGGATCAGCAATACCGGCGCCGAGGTGATCGTGCACGGCAAGGTCTGGGACGAAGCCAATCAACGGGCACGGGAACTCGCCCAGGACCCACGCAGTGAATTCGTGCCGGCCTTCGACCACCCGGTGTTGTGGGAAGGGCACAGCACCATGGTCGATGAAATTCTTGAAGACTGCCCGCCAGTGGATGTGCTGGTGACATCGGTGGGCGGTGGTGGCTTGCTGGCGGGGCTGCTCACCGGCCTGATTCGTCATCGGCACACCGATTGCCGCATCGTAGCCTGTGAAACCGAAGGCGCGGCGTCGTTCGCCGCGGCGGTGGCGGCCGGGCACCCGGTCAAACTGCCGAAAATCGACACCGTCGCCACGTCTCTGGGCGCCGCGCAAGTGGCCGCCTGGCCGGTCAGGCACATCGGCGATTTCTCCCATGAGTGCGTGGTGCTCAGTGATGATGAGGCGATCATGGGCGTGGTGCGTTACGCCAATGATTTGCGTCAGCTGGTCGAACCGGCATGCGGGGTTTCATTGGCGATTGCCTACCTGGATCACCCGGCGATTGCCGACGCCAATGACGTGGTGATCGTGGTGTGCGGCGGGGTGAGTATCAACGCGCAACTCGTGGCCGGATGGGCACGCATGTCCACTGGCACGCACGCAAGGTAGGGCCGCAAACGCTATCCCGGTGTCACAAGCCCCACCGCTGGCGATGACGATCTTCAGTGACCGGTGACAACGCCTTCCTGGACGAGAATGGCGCGCGCCAGGTCTTCGTCGCTTGCGTTGTTGAGGGCGGGATTGTCCTGACGGACTTTTTTCAACAGTGCCTCCAGATAAGCACCACGAATCGCACCGCCACTGGCGACGAAGCTGGACGCGTCATCCCGGGCGGGAATCATGAGTTTGTCGTCTTTGAACGTCGAATAAAGCGAGGCGGAAACCCCGGCCGAGGTGGCGACATCTTCGGCATCCACTTTAGCCAGAGCGGAACCGACGGGCAAACAAAGCAGCAGGGAAGAAAGGATAAACATGCGGCGCATGATGGTGTCCTCCAACAGCATGGAGCATAAGGGAAATACCACATAGTTTAGGATGCATGGCAATCGCCGAGAGTTCCCCGGCACTGCCGACTGTGTATATGGACGGGGGACTTCATGGCCTTGTCACTGGCGATTTTCTCAAGCCTGATCGACTATCGACAGCCAGAACGGGTGTGAGAGGGCAGGATCGTTGAACGTCGATATTCAAAGCGTGGTGATCGGGGCTGGCGTCGTCGGATTGGCAGTGGCCAGGGCCTTGGCCATGAGCGGGCGCGACGTGTTGGTGGTCGAGGCCGGTGAGGGCATCGGCATGGGCATCAGCTCGCGTAACTCGCAAGTGATTCACGCCGGTATCTATTACCCGGGCGGCAGCCTCAAGGCGCGGTTGTGCGTGGAGGGCAAGCAGCGTCTCTATGCTTATTGCGATGAGCACGGTGTTGATTACCGGCGCGTCGGCAAGCTGATCGTGGCCACCGATGAGCCGCAGCGCACGGCTTTGCAGCGTCTGTTGGCGCAGGGGCGTCTTAACGGCGTCGATGACCTGCAATGGCTGGATGGCGCACAGGCCCGGGCGCTTGAACCGGCGTTGTCCTGCGTCGCGGCGCTGTGGTCGCCGTCTACCGGCATCGTCGACTCCCACGCCCTGATGCTGGCGCTTCAGGGCGATGCCGAGCGGTTCGCCGCGACGCTGGCCTTGCGCACACCGCTGCTGTCGGCCCGTTGCATGGAGCAGGGCTTCGAGCTGCGCATGGGCGGCAGTGAGCCCATGACCCTGTGCTGCCGCGAATTGATCAACTGCGCGGGGCTGTCCGCACCCGAGGTGGCGCGCGCTATTGTCGGTCTGCCTGGGCAATTCATTCCCCGGGCGCATTTGTGCAAGGGCAGTTATTTCAGTTTCAGCGGCCGGGCGCCGTTTCGCCACTTGGTGTATCCGGCCCCGGAGAGCGCGGGACTGGGTGTGCACATGACGCTCGACCTGGGCGGGCAGGCGCGCTTCGGGCCGGATGTCGAATGGGTCGAGCACATCGATTACCGCGTCGAACCCCGCCGGGCCGAAGGGTTCTATCAGGCGATCCGCCGTTATTGGCCGGGTTTGCCGGACAACAGCCTGCAACCGGCCTACAGCGGCATTCGCCCGAAAATCAGCGGGCCGACCGAGCCGGCCGCCGATTTTCTCATCAGCGGATGCGCCGTACATGGCGTGCCGGGGCTGGTGAATCTGTTCGGCATCGAATCACCGGGGCTGACCAGTTGCCTGGCGCTGGCCGAACAGGTAGTAAAACGCCTGGACGACCGATGATCAGGGCTGGTACTGCCTTGCGGGCATTGGGTCTATGCTAGGGAGTGCGCTTACTGCCATCGGAGAACTCTGATGATCACCGTACGCACTGCCTGTCTGCTGGCTGATTACAAACGCTGGGCCAATCAGCGCCTCTTTGACAGCCTCGCAGCGCTCCCTCCGGGGGAAGTCAAAAAAGAACGGGTGTCGGTGTTCAAAAACATGATCGGCACCCTCAATCACGTCTACGTGGTCGATTGCATCTGGCAGGCGCACCTCGAAGGCCGGGGGCATGGCTTCAAGACCTCACACGACCTGCTGCATGCCGATCTGTCCGAACTGCGCATGGCGCAAAAAGAGATCGATCGCTGGTATTGCGACTGGAGCGCCCGGCAAACCGATGCCTCCCTGGACAAGCCCCTGGAATTCACCTTTGTCTCGGGCGAAAGCGGCACCATGAGCGCCGGCGCGATGCTGATGCACGTGGTCAACCACGCCAGCTATCACCGTGGCTGGGTGGTGCAGATGTACTTCGAGATTCCGGCCATGCCACCGGTGACCGACATGCCGGTGTATTTGCGCGAGTCCGAGCCGTTAGTCCTGCAGTCGATCAATGCCCCGATAGTGGCGCCGCCATGTGCTGTGCAATTTTCGAGCGCAACCAGCGTTCTGCCGGATCGTTATCGTTGACCCCGTTCCAGACCATCGACAGTTCGGACAGCTTGATATCGAACGGCGCGTCGTCTGCCCGCAGCTGACTGCTGCCTTCGATCAACGCACTGGCCGCGTAATCCGGCACGGTGGCGAGCATGTCTGTACCCGCCAGCAAGGCCCGCAACCCCGCGAACTGTGGCACCGCCAGCACCACCCGGCGCGAACGGCCGATCCGTGCCAGGTCGTTGTCGATGGCACCGCTCAAGTCCCCGGAGAACGACACCAGCGCGTGAGGGCGTTCGCAGAACTCGTCCAGGGTCAACGGACCCGGACGATCATCGCCGCGCAGGATCTTCACACTCAAGTCGCGCAACTTCTTGCGCTTGGCATTGGCCGGCAATTCGGTGGTGTAGCTGATGCCGACGGAAATCTCGCCGCTGGCCAGCATCGATGGCATCAGCAGGAAATTCACCCGGCGCACCACCACCACAACGTTCTGCGCCTCTTCACGAATCTGCTTGAGCAGCGGTGGAAACAGCCCGAACTCGGCGTCGTCGGACAGACCGATGCGAAACACATCGCGGCTGGTGGAGGGCTCGAAATCCTTGGCCCGGCTGACTGCCCCGGAAATGGTGTCCATCGCTGGCTGCAATTCCTTGAGAATCTGCAACGCCCGCAGGGTCGGCTCCAGGGTGCGTCCGTTGCGCACCAGCAACGGGTCGTCGAATAGATCGCGCAACCTTGCCAGCGCCGCGCTGACAGCGGGCTGGCCGAGGAACAGTTTTTCCCCGGCCCGGGTCAGGTTCTTTTCGAACATCAGGGTTTCGAAAATCACCAGCAGGTTCATGTCCACGCGGCGCAGGTCGTTGCGGTTCATGGTGGTGGCTCGCTGGGGGTTGGGGTCTTTTCAGTAAAGCAGCAAACCCTGCGGAATCTGGAATTCGCTGATGACCTGTAGGAGCGAGCCTGCTCCGGGCGGCGTTCCGACGATAGCGGTGGGTCAGCCACGTGGATGCTGGATGTGCCGCCGCCATCGCGAGCAGGCTCGCTTGTATGGTAGGACTTGAAGGGGGGGCGTGAACAAGGTTGAGCCATGTGAGCTGACCCTTGATCTGAGCGAAGCGCAGCCGGACGGTTTTCTGCTGGCGGGTCGCTACACTCTTCTCGATCATGATCGCGCCTTGCAGCGCTTGATGGACGCCGCCCTGGCGCAGAACGTCGAGATCGTGGTCGGCGGCCCGTACAGCTCGGGCATTCTGGCCGGTGACGCACACATCGAATACCAGAAGGCCAGCCCGGCGATTATCAGCAAGGTCGAGCAGATCAAACGCATCGCGGCGGCCCATGGTGTTGATATCAAGGCTGCGGTGTTGCAATTTTCGTTGGCGAACCCGGCAGTGGCGGCGGTGATTCCCGCTGCGTTCTGGCAGGCGATGCGTGAGGCGTAGCTGGTTTCCGAGCGCGCACCCTTGCCCCCTCATTGGAGCTTGAGCATGAAAATTGATTTGAGCGAAAAACTCGCGATCGTCAGCGGCAGTACCGCCGGCATTGGCCTGGGCATCAGCCAGGCACTGGCCGAGGCCGGCGCCACGGTGGTGGTGATCGGCCGCGACACGGCCAAGGTCGAACAGGCGTTGGCGAGCATTCGCCAACGCGTACCCGGCGCGCAATTGCGCGGCGTGACCGCCGACCTCGGTACCGCCGAAGGCGCCGAAAGATTGTTCGCCGCCGAACCTCGGGCGGACATCCTGGTGAACAACCTCGGGATCTTCAACACAGTGGATTTCTTCGACACCCCGGACAGTGAGTGGACACGCTTCTACGAGGTCAATGTGATCTCCGGCGTGCGTCTGTCGCGGCATTACACGCCGCAAATGGTCAAGCAGGGCTGGGGCCGGGTGATCTTCCTGTCTTCGGAGTCCGGCGTGGCGACACCGGCGGACATGATCAACTACGGCGTGACCAAAAGCGCCAACCTGGCGGTGTCCCATGGCCTGGCCAAACGCCTGGCCGGCACCGGTGTGACGGTCAACGCGATCCTGCCCGGCCCGACCTTTACCGATGGCCTGGAAGACATGCTCAAGGACGCCACCGCCGAATCCGGGCGCAGCGCCCGGGACGAAGCCGATGCGTTCGTGCGCAAGGCCCGGCCGACGTCGATCATCCAGCGCGTGGCGGATGTCGAGGAAGTCGCCAATCTGGTGGCCTACATCGCCTCGCCGTTATCCTCGGCCACCACAGGCGCGGCCTTGCGGGTCGACGGCGGTGTCGTCGACAGCCTGGCCATCTGAACCTTATTGATTGGAGAAAGTATTTCATGGCAACTGCATCAGCCTTCATCGACATCCCGGCTTCGGCCGAACAGGTCTGGCAATTGATTGGCGGTTTCAACTCGCTGCCGGACTGGCTGCCGTTCATTCCCAGGAGCGAACTCAGCGAAGGCGGGCGCGTGCGCAGTCTGCAAACGGCGGACGGTGCGGTGGTAATCGAACGCCTGCAAGCCTTCGACAATGCAGGTCAGACCTACAGCTACTCGATTTTGCAGGCACCCTTTCCAGCGACTGATTATCTGGCGACGATCAAGGTTCAAGCCCAAGGCGAGGGCGCGCGGGTGACCTGGTCCGGGCGGTTTGAACCGGTGGGGGTGAGCAACGAGGAAGTGGAGGCGTTGTTTAACGGTATCTATCAGGGTGGGCTTGAGGCGTTGCGGGCCAATTACCCGGCTTGATAAACACCAGCAATCCCTTGTAGGAGCGAGCCTGCTCGCGATGGACGCAAGGTCGACGTGTCGAATCAGACTGCACGCGTTATCGTTGACG
>NZ_JAHBDJ010000061.1:0-19579 GCF_019956375.1 Pseudomonas sp. GL-R-19
TTCTTGACGACCATAGAGCATTGGAACCACCTGATCCCATCCCGAACTCAGCAGTGAAACGATGCATCGCCGATGGTAGTGTGGGGTTTCCCCATGTGAGAGTAGGTCATCGTCAAGATTAAATTCCGAAACCCCTATCTGCGCACGCAGGTAGGGGTTTTGTTTTTGTCCTTGGGAAATCGAAACTACTGCCCCAACCGCTCCAGCGTGTGCGTCAACGGTTCCAGCGACACACAGATAAAACCATCAAGCGGCCGATTGAGTTCCTCCACCAGCAAGATGGTTGCCCCCGTCGACAGGGCGCACATCAACAACACGACGACAATGGTGCCATTGCATGGTGCAAACAGGCCGAACGAGCCGAAGATAATCGCCAGCCATGTCACCAGGATCACCAGCATCACCGGTGGAATCGATTGATTGGCCTGTAGCAGGGTCAGCCAGCGGGTGGCAAACACGGTGTCCATGTCCCGCAATGCCTTGGCTTTGAGCGAGCGCTGATCATCGTTGCCGGGCGTCAGTGACTCGACCTGGCGTTGCAGGCCTTCGGAGCGACGGATCATTTCGGGGCTATCGAGTTTTTCAATCTGCTGGTGATCGCGGGTCGCGAGCACTTGGGTGACTTCGGCGTAGTTGTGCTTGAGCTCGGTGCGGATACCCTGGGTGTCAGCGCCGTAACGGGCCAGCAAGCGGTCGAACTGAACCACTTTCGCCGCCGCGCCCTCCAGTTCGGCATTGGCCGTATCGAATGTGCCTTTGGCAGAGGAAACGAGCAGGCCGAGGACCAGCGCCGACATCGTTGCGATGAGGCCGGTGGCCAGCTTCACCACCGCCACGGAGTCATCGCTCAGATGATGGCTTGGTAATCGCTCCCTCACGTACGAGCCCAGCAGTGCGCTGGCGGACAGGCAGGCGAAGACGATGAGGGCGATCACCACGTCATTCAAATTCAACCTCCGTTGACGCTGTCTTCCATGGGGGAGATATCTACTGGTACTTGATCACGATGCCTTTGAGTTTGCGTCCCTCGATGGTCGTCACGTCGCGAGCCCACAGCGGTCCGCTGGCATAGGCACCCACTGCCTGAATGTGGTCATAGACGACCACCACGGCGTTGCCACCGAGTTTGGCGGATTCTATCCGCAGCTTCTGTTCGACTTCGGTAATCGGCGGGGCAGGGTCGATGCTGGCGTCGATCAGCACCTCACCCAGGCGCACATGCGGACGTGAAGGTTCGGAGCGCAGCACCACGACCTGGTCGGGCGATGTCGGTGCGGGGTGTTCTACGCCGACATAGGCGGTGGTCTGTGCATCGACAGTGGCGCAGCCATTGAGGGTCAGCAGACTCGTGATCAGTCCACCTGCCAGTAGCAAGTATTTGAAACGGGGGGACCAGGACAGGACGTGGGTCGGCATAGTGGGTTTGCTCCTTGGTTGCGCTGCTATCCCTGTGGCTAGTTGACGGTAGCAGACAGACCGGGAGTTGCCAGAACGCCCAACCTTTTCAGGTTGGGCTTTTATGCCTTGAAGATTGTCGATCGACAAAAGCCGTTCACTGATCCTTTTCGCAATTGACCATCCACGAAACACCAAAACGGTCGACCAGCATACCGAAGCGTGCCGCCCAGAACGTGGTCTCCAGTGGCATTTGCACAGTGCCACCGTCCGCCAGCGCGTTGAAGACCCGCTCGGCCTCGGCAATGCTGTCGACGTTAAGTGAAATCGAACAGCCACTCATTTTATCGATGGGGCGATCCGGTGTGGTGTCCGAGCCCATGATGGCCTGATCGCCCACGATCAGGCGGGTATGGATGATCAGGTTGTGCAGATCCTTGGGGAAATGCTCACCGGCCGGCGTTTCGCCGAAGGTCAACATGGCTTCGATCTGGCCCTGCAGGCACTGCGCGTAGAACGTGAAGGCCGCTTTGCAGTCGCCGTTGAAGATAAGGTAGGGATTGATTTTCATGGTCTGCTCCGGGTGCTCGAGTAAATACATCGGTTTGGACGCCGGTTTTTTCGGCGAATTCCGATTGTGTCGAGCCGACAAGCAAAGCGCTAAATCTTTGTCGAAGCTTGTGTTTCTTTAGATGTTTTTTCGATAGGACGCGCGAGGCTTATCGCCTCCGGCACACGCCGTGGCGCCAGCACACGTTCGATGGCGCCGCTGACCATGCTTTCCAGCAGTTCATCGCGTTCCTGCTCGTCCAGCACATGGGGCGTCAGCCAGCTGGGAGCGCTGTTGAGCAGGGCGCCAATGGCATGCCCGGCGGCGAGCAGGCCTTGCTCGCTGAAACGGGACTTCGCGCCCAGCATCTTCAGCAGCGTACGTTCGTATTGCTCGCGCAATTGCCTGACCCGAGCCTGTTGCTCTTCGTTCAGGCAACCGCTGTCGCGCTCCACCAGGCGGAAATGCCAGGGCATCTCCCGATGCAGACTCAGATGGGCGCGGATCAGGCTGTTGAGTTTGTCGCGCTTGCCCGGGGCCTTCTGCTGGATACGTGCCAGGGTGGCCAGCAGTTCCTCGTAGAACTCTTCGATCAGGTCGAGCAGAAGATGCTGTTTGCTCGGGTAATGGTGATACAGCGAGCCTGGAGAAAGCCCCAGGCACGTCGCGAGCTCACGCATGCCGACCTGGCCGAACCCCTTGCAGGCAAACAGCTCCAGGACCTTGTCCCGGTACTCGGCAAAGCGCGAGCAACGCTCAGGCATAGGCATGGAAGCCGCGCCCCGTTTTGCGTCCCAGGTAACCGGCAGCGACCATTTCCTTGAGCAGCGACGCCGGGCGATATTTGCTGTCGTTGAAACCGTCATAGAAGGCTTCGAGGATCGACAACAGGGTGTCCAGGCCAATCAGGTCCGCCAGGGCCAACGGGCCGATAGGCTGATTGCAGCCCAGGCGCATGCCGGCGTCGATGTCTTCGGCGCTGGCCAGGCCCTCCTGGAACACCAGGATCGCTTCGTTGATCATCGGCACCAGGATCCGGTTGACCACGAAGCCCGGGCGGTTACCGGCGGTGATCGCCGTTTTGCCGAGGGTGGTCGCCATGTCCAGCGCCAGTTTGTGGCTCGCGTCACTGGTTTGCAGGCCGCGGATGACTTCGATCAGGCCCATCACCGGCACCGGGTTGAAGAAATGCAGGCCGATGAAGCGCTCAGGCTGGCTGACACTGGCGGCGAGTTGGGTGATCGACAGCGACGAGGTGTTGGAGGCAATGACGCATTCGCTGCTGACCTGCGCGGCGATCTGTTGCAGCACACGCAGTTTCAGGTCGAGATTTTCCGTCGCCGCTTCGATGACCAATTGCGCGTCACCCAGGACACTGTAATCGGTGCTGGTGCGGATTTTGTCGAGGGTGGCCTGTTTCTGCTCCGGCGTCAGGGTTTGCTTGGCGATCTGCCGGTCCAGGTTTTTACCAACGGTTGCGACAGCTTTTTGCAAAGCGCTTTCGGAAATGTCGAGCAAGGTCACGTTGAAACCGGCCATGGCACAGACTTGCGCGATGCCGTTGCCCATGGTGCCCGCACCGATCACGCCGATGTTTTGCAGATTCATCTTCCCATCCTTCGATCAAACCCTGCGATACCTTGGCCGCGACTGCAGCCGAAGGCGTACTATTGCCGCGAGTCTAGAGCCGGCAGGGCGGTTGTCCTATGCCAAAACTGTTCAACGGCACTGATGTTTTTTGCCATTCGGGTGATGAGAGAGAAACGAACCAATGCGGGAAAAGGACTCGGTTGCCGCCTATTTCGTGCAGGCAATGATCCATGGGCTGAGGGATGATCCGCAGCGCGTGACGGCCGTGCTCGAACAGGCGGGCATTGATCCGGCGGTCATGCACCAACCCACGGCGCGGGTGCCGGCCAATGCGTTTGCGGCGTTGTGGCTGATCCAGATCCGCGAACTCGACGACGAGTTTTTCGGGCTCGACTCCCATGGCATGCCGCCGGGCAGTTTCGCCCTGATTTGCCGTGCCCTGATTCAGGAGCCCGACCTGCACAAGGCCATGCGTCAATGCCTGGCCAACTTCGGCTTGTTCCTGCGCGACTTTCGCGGCTCGCTGGCCGTGCGTGGCAAGCGTGCGGTGATCAGCCTGGAAACCCGTTCGACGGACAACGATGCCAGCCGGTTCGGTGAAGAAACCTTCCTGGTGTTGATGATCAGCCTGCTGTGCTGGCTGGGCGGGCGGCGCATTCCCATTGACCGTGCGGACTTCCGCCATTCACGCCTGTCGCTGGGTGACGATCGCTTGCTTTGGGGCCCCAACCTGACCTTTGGTGCCGAGCGCACCGAAATCGAATTTGCCAGCCACTACTTGCGCCTGCCAGTGGTTCAGGACCTGGCGTCGTTGAAAGTGTTTCTGCGTACCGCGCCGCAATGGCTGGTGATCCGTTTCCGTAACCAGCATGGCCTGGCATCCCAGGTTCATCAGCGCTTGCGCGGCAGTCATTACAGCGAATGGCCGACATTGCAGGCCTTTGCCCTGGAACAGCACCTGAGCCCCAGCACCTTCCGCCGCAAACTGGAACGTGAAGGCTGCTCCTACCAGGAAATCAAGGACGAAGTACGGCGTGGCGTGGCCTTTGAGCAGTTGCGTCAGAGCGACGCGAGCATCAGCGATATCGCCGAGCGACTGGGTTTCCAGGAACCCAGCGCCTTCCATCGGGCGTTCAAGAAGTGGACCGGGGAAAGCCCTGGGCGCTATCGGGCCCGTTATCAGGGGGAGCAGGGTACAGGGGGCGCCGCCCTTCAGGAGTCCTGCGAGCCCTGAGCCATCAACTCTCCACCCGCAGGACAATCTTGCCGATGTGATCACCCGCTTCCATCCGGGCGTGGGCCTGTGCCGCTTCGGTGAGCGGGTAAACCCGGTCGATCATCGGCAGGCAGCGACCGGCACTCAGCACGGGCCATACGTGTTCGTGCAGTTGGCGGGCGATGGCGGCTTTCTCATCCTGAGTCCTCGAGCGCAACAGGGAGCCGGTGACAACGGCGCGTTTGGCCATGATCGCCAGTAAATCGACATCCCTGGCGTGAGCTCCACCGAGGAAACCGAGCATCACCAGGCGACCTTCCATGGCCAGGGCGGCCACATTGTTGTTGAGGTACGAGCCACCCATGATGTCGAGAATCACGTTGACGCCCTGGCCTGCGGTTTTTTCCGCGATGACCTGCATAAAGTCCTGGTCGCGATAGTTGATCGCCTCGGCGCCCAATTGGCGAATCGCGGCGCATTTTTCTTCGCTGCCGGCGGTGGCGAACGCTTCGATGCCGAGCTCGCGGCACAGCATCAACGCGGTAGTGCCGATGCCGCTGGTACCACCGTGGATCAAGGCGCGCTGACCCTGACGGGCATCGCCAAGGCCGAACAGATTGGCCCAAACCGTAAAGTAGGTTTCCGGGACGGCCGCCGCCTGCAGCCAGTCCATGCCTGCGGGGATCGGCAGCGCCTGACTGGCCGGGACCACGCAGTATTGTGCGTATCCGCCGCCATTGGTCAGGGCACAGACCTTGTCGCCCAGGGCAAATTCGCTGACGCCCGCGCCAATCGCCATCACTTCGCCGGCTACTTCCAGCCCTGGGTTCGGGTTCATGCCGGGTTTCATCGGGTACTTGCCGGCCCGTTGCAGCGCGTCCGGGCGATTGACCCCGGCGGCGTGCACGCGGATCAGTATTTCACCGGCCCCTGCAACGGGCACAGGCACCTGGCGCGGTTGCAGGACTTCAGGGCCACCGGGTTCGGTGATTTCGATCAGGGTCATGGTCTGGGGCAGTGTCATTTCAAATACCTGTATCGAGTGTCAATGATTCGCTCGAACGACTGAGCAATCGGCTGCCGAGTTCCAGCAATAGCGCTACCACAATGGCCCCGGCGGCAATCACGAACATCAAGGCATGATGGCCACCACTGGCGTTGAACAGCGCCGAATAAGCAAACCCCGAGAGGGCCTGGAACGTCGCGAACGACACGGTGGCGCGGCTCCAGGCAATCTGCTGCTGGTGATGGTTGGGGATCAATTCATGCACCCGGGCCAACGCCAGCGGCACGATGCCGGGCGGGAAGGAGCCGAGGATCACCGCCAGTACAGCCAGTGCCGCGAACGAACTGTTGATCGATAAAAGGCCAACCGCCAACGCCTGTATGACCAGCACGATGCGGATCCCTGTTTTCGCGCCCAGTTGGTCGGCCAGAAAACCGTAGCTCACTGGCCCGACAATCGCGCCAAGGCCATACATCACCCAGATCAGCGCGCCGACATGCGCCCCGGCATTGAGCCCGCGGGCGACGTAATCCACCAGGAACACCATGGCCGGCACCAGTCCGGCGGCCATGAACGCGTATTGGGCGAACAGCAGGTAAACGCTCGGGTCGGCGGGGGCAGACGACGAGGTATTCGACGGCGCAGCGGCGACCAGGTGCGCAGCGGTTGGCCAGCCAAACCAACTGGCGGCGGTGAGGACCAGGGCCAACACGCCAAGGCCGAACCAGGTTTGCTGCAAGCCGAGGCTCAGCAGCGGCGGCACGAGCGTCCCCGAGCCGGCGATGCCCAAGCCGATGCCAAGGAATATCGCACCGCTGGCCAGGCCCCTGCGGGTCGCCGGTACGTGAGGCAATACGGTTCCCGCCACCAACACCATGATCGCGCCACCGGCGATCCCCGACAGCAGGCGCCAGCCGAAGAACCAGCTCATCGACAACGGAAAACCACAGGCGAAAAACGCCAGCGTCACTGCCAGCATCATCAGGCGCAGGGCGGTTTTGTTCGAGGTCCGGCGTGCCAGTGGATGACCAATCAGTGCGCCGATCAGGTAACCCACCAGATTGGCGGCGCCGAGGTACACCACGTCGCTGGCGGAAAACCAGTGGGCCTGGATCAGTGAGGGAATCAACGGCGTGTAGGCGAAACGCGCCAGGCCGATGCTGACCAGGCTGGCGCAGAGGCCGGCGAAGATCGGCAGCCAGATCGCACTGGATGCAGGAGTAAGGGGAGCAGATGAGCGGTGCATGTGCATTGTCCTGTGGGGAACTCAGGCCTTCAGCATAGCGAGCTTCTTCGAAGCATTAATGAAGCGATTACGCGCTATGCTGATGCACAAATGCATCATCAGGAGAGCGCTGTGAATTGGGATGACGCCCGGGTATTTCTCGCGGTTTGCCGTGAATCGACGTTGCGTGGTGCGGCGCGGGTGTTGGGGGTCGACCAGGCGACGGTCGGCCGGCGCATCACGGCGCTGGAAAAGTCATTGAGTGCGACCTTGTTCCTGCGTACCTCCGAAGGTTACGCGCTGACGGCTGTCGGCGAAGCGGCGCTCAAGGCGGTGGAGAAAATGGAACATTCGGCGTTAGAGCTGGAACGCCAGATCCAGGGCCTGGACGATCGCCTGACCGGCACGGTTCGGGTCAGCACCACCGACTCCCTGGCGATCGATTTCCTGATTCCGGCGATTGCCCGCCTGCATCGACAACACCCGGATGTACGGGTGCAACTGGACGCCACCACGCAGATTCTCAGCCTCGCAAAACGCGAGGCGGACATCGCCGTACGCAACACCCGACCGGACAACCCGGACCTTATCGCCCGGCGCATCGCCCGCTGGCCGGTGGGTCTGTTTGCCTCGCAAGCCTATGTCGATGCCCACGGCGTGCCGGAGCCCGGGTCGGCGTTCGCCGGGCATGACCTGGTGGTGTATCAACCGTACTTGCAGGGCAACAAGGACCTGACGCTGGTCTCGGAACCGGTGGCGCGCGGGCGGATTGTCGCCAGCCTCAGTTCCAGCCTGCTGGTGCGCCGTTCGATTGCTGCGGGGATAGGGGTTGGGGAAATTCCGGTGTACATCGGGGAGAAGGAGGGGCTGGTCAGGTTGTGGCCGGAGCGCTCGCGGCCGTTGCCCTATGACATCTGGCTGGTGACCCACGCGGACCTGCGGCATACGGCGAGGGTGCGGGCGGTCATTGATGAGATTGTCGCGGGGTTTGCCGGGACCGGCGAATAATCTGTAGGAACGAGCTTGCTCCGGGCGGTGCTCCGACGATGGTGTGTCAGTCGACACCAATGTGAATGACACTCCATCGCGAGCAGGCTCGCTCCTACAGGGTTTTGTCATGGCATTTGCGGCAGTTCCTGTGGGCGCAGGTCAAACACCAGCACTTCGGCATCCACGCCGTTGCTCAAGGTCAGCGCCTGTTCGTCACGAACCCGCACACCGTCGCCTTCCTGCAACAACACACCGTTGAGTTCGACGCTGCCCCGGGCCACGTGCACATAGGCGTAGCGGTTGGCGGCGAGTTCCAGGGTGGCGCTTTCCTTGCCGTCGATCAGGCCGGCATACACCCGTGCATCCTGACGCACCTTCAACGAACCCTTGGCGCCGTCCGGCGAGATGATCAGTTGCAGGCGCCCACGTTTTTTCTGGGTGCTGAAGTGCTCTTGCTGATAACGCGGTTTGGCGCCACTGACGTCGGGCACGATCCAGATCTGCAGAAAGTGCACCGGCCGGGTGTTGGAGTGGTTGAACTCACTGTGGGCCACGCCGCTGCCTGCGCTCATCAGTTGCACGTCGCCGGGGCGGATCACCGAACCTGTGCCCAGGGTGTCCTTGTGTTCCAGGGCACCTTCAAGCACGTAGGAGAAAATCTCCATGTCGCGGTGCGGGTGTTGGCCGAAGCCTTTACCGGCGGCGACGCGGTCGTCGTTGATCACCAACAGGTCAGAAAAACCCTGCTCTTTCGGGTTGCGATAGCTGGCGAAGGAAAAGGTATGGAATGACTTCAACCAGCCGTGATTGGCCAGGCCACGATCCGAGGCTTTGCGAAGAGTCAGCATGATCAAATCTCCTTTCAGGACGTGAATTCGTCCGAGTGAGGAGAAGGTTAATGTTTATCGTTAGATGCAATAAGTAGATGGAAATTGAAATACTGTCTCTATGTGGTTGACAGTTATGTGGGCTGTGTCACGCATTCTTTTTTCGATGCAAGCGCCACATTTAGCCATAATGCACACCACCCCTGATGCCGGGCGCAGACTTTGTAGGAGCGAGCCTGCTCGCGATGGTCGTTAACGGTGACGCGTTCTGGCTGGATGAAAGCGGCGCTGTTGAGTCCATCGCGAGCAAGCTCGCTCCTACAGGGGGGCCGTGTTCGGCGGACCGACCTAATTTGATCCCAGTGAATTCCAATCCATGAAAACCGTGGCAATGGTGCTGTTTCCCGACTTTCTCCTGCTCGATATGGCCGGGCCCATGGAAGTGTTTTCCATCGCCAATCGTTATCTGAAACCCGACGATCACTATGTGCTGTCGACCATCGGCACTGAGCACGGCGCACTGCGGGCGTCCAACGGGGTGAGCGTGCATGCCGACCGGCACATCGACCAGGCCTGCGAGGGTTTTGATTTGCTGCTGGTGCCCGGTGGTCCCGGTGCCTACAACGAAAGGCATCCGCCGTTGCTCGACTGGCTCAGGCACAACGTCAACCGGTCCGCTGGTTATGGTTCCATCTGCACCGGGGCGTTCGTGCTGGGGCACGCGGGTTTGCTCGACGGCTATCGCGTTACCACCCACTGGCACTACACCGAGCGGCTGATCAAGGGCTTTCCGAAGGCGACCGTCGAGACCGATCAGATCTTCGTCCAGGACCGCAACCTGATCACCTCCGGTGGCGTCACCGCCGGGATCGACCTGGCCTTGTCGGTGGTGGCCCGGGACCATGGCAAAAAAGTCGCCCAGGACGTGGCCAAGGTGTTGCTGGTGGTCATGAAACGCCAGGGCGGGCAGGCGCAGTTCAGCCCGTTGATGGCGGCGGTCGCCCCCCACGAAACGGCGATTACCCGGGTGCAGAACCATGTGCTTGAACATCTCGATGAAACCTATGGCATCGAGCGCATGGCGGGTCTGGCCAACATGAGCCCGCGTCACTTCGCCAGGGTGTTCGCCCGGGAAGTGAACATGACGCCGATGGAGTTTCTGCAAAGCGCGCGCATCGATTGCGCCAGGAACCTGCTGGAAACCACCGAGTTGCCGCTCAAGACCGTGGCGTTCAAAAGTGGCTTCGGCAGTGTGCGGCACATGCGTTTTCTGTTCAGTGAAAAGCTCGGCCTGACCCCGGCCCAATACCGCGAGCAGTTCAGCTAGCGCGTATGTCCGTCATGCGCACCGCAATGGCCGTGACGCTCCCCCCGTGGCAGTTGTACCGTCACCGTGGCCTGCCAAGATACCGCTGAACTCATTGCAAGGACGGTGCGGAGCCTGGGCTGGAAGCCAGGTTTCCAGCGGGTGACTGCCCATGAACAGCCTCAGAGATATAAACAGCGAAGCGGTGCTGCAATTCGGGCCCTACGCTTTCCACCTCAGTCAGCGACTGGTGCTGGAGGGCGATCGACCGCTGCGCCTGGGCGGCCGCGCTCTTGACGTGTTGCAGGTGCTGGTCGAGCACGCAGGTTCAGTGGTCAGCAAGGAAGAGTTGATTGCGCAGGTCTGGCCGCGCTCCGTGGTCGAAGAGATCAACCTGCGGGTGCACATTGCCGCCCTGCGTCGTGCCCTGGGCGATGGGCAGAACGGCCAGTGCTACATCGTCAACATTCCCCAGCGCGGCTACAGTTTTGTCGCCCCGGTGCAGCTTTCGCCAGAGCCTGTAGCGTTCCCGAGCGGGACCGTACAAAAGCTCCTGCACAACCTGCCGGCGCGGCTCACGCCGATTACCGGGCGCGATGCGGTTGTCGGCAGCCTGGTGCGGCAGATGCCGGTGCGCCGATTCATGACCCTGGTCGGGCCTTGCGGGATCGGCAAGACCACCGTGGCGCTGCGCGTGGCCGAACTGTTGCTGCAGCACTATCGGCATGGCGTGTGGCTGGTGGACCTGGCGGCGATCGATGACCCGGCGCAAGTGACTGATTACCTCACTCGAACCCTTGAACTGAAGGTCGGCACCACGCTGGAGACGCTGGCGCAGCGGCATGCCTTGTTGGTGCTCGACAATTGCGAACACCTGCTCGAACGCTGCCAGACGTTGATCGAGACACTGCTGCATTCGATGCCCCGACTGTCGATCCTCGCCACCAGCCGCGAGCCACTCAAGGCGTCTGGCGAAACCGTATTGCGTCTGCCACCGCTGGCGGTGCCGCCGGCGTCAGGGCTGCGCAGCGTCGCCGAGGTCATGGGCTATTCGGCGGTGCAGTTGTTCGTCAGCCGTGCCCGGGCTCGATTGCACGGGTTCACCCTGCGCGAACAAGACCTCAGGACCATACGGGATATCTGCCGACGCCTCGATGGCCTGCCGCTGGCGATTGAACTGGCCGCGGCGCAAATCGATGCGTTGGCGTTGGTGGGGTTGCAAGCGCAACTCGACAACTGTTTTCAGCTGCTGACTCAGGGTCGCCGCACAGCCGTTCCCCGACATCAGACCCTCAAAGCCGCTCTGGACTGGAGCTACGAACGGTTGACTGCCGTGGAGCAAACCGTGTTGCAGCGTCTGGCGGTGTTCAAAATGGCGTTTACCCAGGACGCAGCGATTGGCGTGATCAGTTGCGACGGGCTGCCCGCCGCCGAGCTGATCAAGGTGATGGAGAGCCTCGCTCTCAAGTCACTGCTGTCCCAGGAGCAGGGCGGCGGTGTTACCCGTTACCGCTTTCTCAACACCACCCGCACCTACGCACTGGAAAAACTCGAACTCAGTGGTCAATTGCGAACCCTTGAAATGCGTTATGCGGCATACATCAGTAAAACGTGCTGGTCTTCAGGCCGACAGGTGGCATTGCAACTCGTCGAGTAGCCGGCGAACCGTCATCAGGTCAGGCGTGGCAAAACCTTCGGTGAAACGCTCGTAGATCGGTGCCAGCAGGTCATACGCCCTTTGGCGGTGGCCTTGACGCTGCCACAGTTGCGCCAGCGAGGTGGCGCTGCGCAGCTCCCAGGCCAGTGCACCCTGAGTTCTGGCCACGTTGAGTGCCTTGAGCAGCACGGTTTCGGCCGTCGCGGCGTTGACCGGGCAATCCGTTGCCAGCAACGTCTTGGCCCTGGCCCGCAGAATCTCTGCGGTGCTCCAGCCCGACACACCGTTTTGTGCGCGTTCGAGCAAACCATCGTCGACGTATGTCGAATCCAGCGTGACCATGATGTCTTTGATCAAACCGACGCTTTGGCGGCCGGTTGGCCGAACATTGGTGCCACCGATCACCTGCGCGTAGTGTTGCGCCCAGTTGTAGAACAGTAGAATCGAGTGTTTCTGCGCCTGTTCCAGCAGCAGGCGCAGGAGTTCGCGGGCGCTGCGGGTGTCGCCGTTGTAGTAAGCGATCAGGCAGCCGGAGAGCGCCAGGGTGTAGCAGATCGATGTGCCGTGGTTGATCTGCAATGCGATGTCCAGTGCCTGCCGGGCCGCGCGCCAGGCCTGCTCCGGTTGGCCTTGCAGCCAGAGGATGCGCGCGTGGATGGTCAGCGCCGCAACGCTCTGGTCGTATTGCACGCCGAAAGCATGGGTGAAACGGTTGAGATGACCGCTGTGGGCCATGCGTTGCAGCACCTGTTCGGCATGCTCCCGAGCCTGATGCTGGTCGCCGCAGAAGTGCAGGGCCAGTACCCGCAATCGATGCATGCTCAGGGACATCAGGGCGTCGTCCTGCAGCCCCAGTTGATCGAATTGCCGGCTCTGCTCCTGGGCCATCCGGTAATGACCGCAACAGAGATTGACCGCCAGGTGACCGGAAATCGCCAGTAACTGGCCAGCCACATCGTTGCACTGTCGGGCCAGGCTGTGGGCGCTGACGAAAGCGCCTACGGTTTCGTCGGTACCCCCCTGCGTGTGATAACAGGCGCTGCCCAGGGCCAGCATGAGGGCCATCTTCAAGCGCGGGCAAGGCTCGGGTGACTCCTCGAGCAAGGCCAGGGCCTTGCGCACATAACCGCCGTGTTCCTTGAGCAGTGACAACTCCTGCCACAGGGGAGTGGACTTCGCGGCCAGGCGTATCGCCAGTGCCTGCGGCCCTTGAGCGTGCAAACCCCAATCGAGGGTTGCACGGATGTCCTCCAGAGCCCGGCCATAGCGCTCGATCCACAGGTCGCTCGACGTTTTCTCCCAGTCGTCCTGCGCCTGTTGCATCAGCACCAGACAGCGCTCGGCATGGCGTTCCCGCGTGCCGGGCAGGTCGGCGGTTTGCGCAAGTTTTTCCAGGGCGTAGCCGCGGGTGGTGTCGAGCAGACGGTAGTACACGTCTTCGTCGCCCACTTCCACGTTCAGTAACGACTTGGCGACCAGTTGCGTGATTGAACCGAACACCTCGCGCGGTTCCATGTGTTCGCCGACGATCACTGCCGCTGCCGACTCCAGGGTGAAGCCTGCGCAAAACACACTCAGTCGGCGCAGGCAGGTCTTTTCGCAGGCAGTGAGCAGTTCGAAGCTCCAGTCCAGTGTTGCACGCAGGGTCTGATGGCGTGCCAGGGGCGTCTGGCAGGACTGGTTCAACAACCGGAAGCTGCTTTGCAACTGCGCCAGCAAGCCGTGCAATCCGAAGTTGCCCACTTGCGCCGCTGCCAGTTCGATGGCCAGCGGTATGCCGTCCAGTCGATGGCAAATGTCTATCAGCAGCGGCAGTTCATCATCGGTCAGTTCAAAGCTGTCATGACTGGCCATGGCCCGCTCGACAAACAGTTGCAGGGCGGAAAAGGTCATGGCCTGGGCGCGGTCGAGGACGGCGATGGGCGGCGGGCAGTCGAGTGACTCCAGGCGCTGGACGAATTCCCCTTCGGCCCGCAGGCTCTCGCGGCTGGTGGCGAGGATGTGCACGTGCGGCGCACTGCGCAGAATGTCTTCGCTGAGCTGGGCAATGGCGTCGATCAAGTGTTCGCAGTTGTCGATGATCAGCAGCATGTGGCGATCGCGCAGAGAGTCTGCAAGTCCGCTCAGGGGGGCGTCGTCGTGCAGGGCCAGTTCGAGTAGCGTCGCCAGATGACCGTTAATCATCAGCGGGCAGTTGATCGGGGCCAGGTCCAGCAAGTGTATGCCGTCCCGGTAGCGACCGATCATTTGTTCGGCGACCTGCAGGGCTACGGTGGTCTTGCCGATGCCGCCGGGGCCGAGGAGGGTGATGAATCGCTGGCGGGGCAGTTGCTCCATCAGGTTGTCGACCAGGGTCTGCCGGCCGATCATGCGCGTGCGGCGCACCGGCAGGTTATGCCGGCTCGACGCGGAACGTGCGGGTCCCGGCGCTTGCTCGGCCTGTACCAGTGAATGCGGTGCGACGAAACTGTACCCGCGCTGGGCCACGGTGACGATGTAGCGCTGGCCGGCCTGACCGTCGCCGAGCGCCTTGCGCAAGGCGGCCATGTGCACCCGCAGGTTGATGTCTTCGACCACGCTGTTGGGCCAGACCCGGGCGATCAATTGTTGCTTGCTGACCACGTTGCCAGCGTGTTCCAGCAGGATCAACAGAATGTCCATGGCGCGCCGTCCCAGGCGCAAGGGCTGGTCGGCCTCCATCACCAGGCGTTGTCCGGGGTAGACCCGGTAGGGGCCGAAATGAACAGCCTGTTCGGGGGAAAGGGTCAACGAGTCGCTCCTGTTGCATCCGTCTGGTTCGCGGTTTTGGAGCATATTCCTCAGGTTTTTTACCCAGCGCAATGCGCCGCCCGGGTGACTGATGAGGGCAGGCATTGACTCTAACGTATCGGCCAATGGCTGTCGGTCCCGCGATCATTGGGCGCGACAGACGGACAGCAGTTGCCGAGGCTTTTTGCGCGCCATGGAAATTTAACAACGTTTAACTCGTCGCGCGTCCGGTTTGCGTCCAAAACTCTCCCTCTTCAACTTCCACTGAAGGCAGGGATGAAATGTCAGTCAGCCGCGAGCAGCTCAATGTGGGAGCGAGCCTGCTCGCGAAGGCGGTGTCACATTCAGCATATGCGATGACTGACACAATGCTTTCGCGAGCAGGCTCGCTCCCACAAAGGACAGAGCAATGAGCAACGTGGTGGTGGTCTATCACAGTGGCTACGGGCACACCCGGGTCATGGCCGAAGCCGTGGCCGGGGGCGTGGAGCGGCACCTGGGCAGCACCTGCCAGTTGATTCCGGTCGAGGACGTGGACGAGCACTGGGAGCGGCTGCACAACGCCGACGCCATCATCTTTGGTGCGCCGACCTACATGGGCAGCGCCTCGGCGGCCTTCAAGGGCTTCATGGAGGCCACGGCGGCGTTCTACCTGGCCCAGCCCTGGCGCGACAAACTGGCAGCCGGTTTCACCAATTCCGGCTGCCTGTGCGGCGACAAACTCAGCACCTTGTTGCAGATGGCCGTGTTCGCCGCCCAGCACTCGATGATCTGGGTCGGCCTCGACCTGCTGCCGGCGCGCTCCAGCACCGGCGCGTTCAACGGCCAACTCAATCGCCTGGGCAGCTCACTGGGCGCCATGGCCCAGTCGAATGTCGAACAATCCCCCGACGATGCCCCTCCGCCCGAGGATCGCTGCACCGCCGCGCACCTGGGCGAGCGTGTGGCGCGCCTGGCGGATCGCATGAACCCGCTACCGGTTTGTTTCACCCCCCAACCCTCGTTAAGGAAGCATCACCCATGAGCACCTTTACTACTCGCGACGGCGTCGAGATTTACTACAAGGACTGGGGCACCGGTCAGCCGATTGTCTTCAGCCACGGCTGGCCGCTGAACGCCGACAGCTGGGAGTCGCAGATGATCTTCCTGGCCTCCAAGGGCTACAGGGTCATCGCCCACGACCGTCGCGGTCATGGGCGTTCCAGCCAGCCGTGGTCGGGCAATGACATGGACCATTACGCCGACGATCTGGCGCAGTTGATCGAGCTGCTGGATCTGCAAGACGCCGTGCTGTTCGGCTTCTCCACCGGCGGTGGCGAGGTGGCGCGTTACATCGGTCGCCACGGCACCGGCCGCGTGGCCAAGGCCGGGCTGATATCCGCCGTGCCACCACAGATGCTCAAGACCGAAGCCAACCCCGGCGGCCTGCCGCTGGAAGTATTCGACGGCATCCGCCAGGCCTCGCTGGCCGACCGTTCGCAGCTGTACATCGACCTCGCCAGCGGCCCGTTCTTCGGCTTCAACAAACCCGGCGCGAAACCGTCCCAGGGCATGATCGACTGGTTCTGGATGCAGGGCATGATGGCCGGCCACAAGAACGCCTATGACTGCATCAAGGCGTTCTCGGAAACCGACTTCACCGAAGATTTGAAGAAGTTCGACGTGCCGACCCTGGTGGTGCATGGCGATGCGGATCAGGTCGTGCCCTACGAAGCGGCGGGCGTCTCCTCTGCCAGGCTGGTGAAGGGCTCGACCCTGAAGATTTACCCGGGCGCCCCTCACGGTTTGACGGACACCCATAAGGACCAGCTCAACGCGGATCTGTTGGCGTTCTTGAAAGGTTAAAAAGCCGGATCAAAAGATCGCAGGCTTCGCCAGCTCCTACAGGGTCGCGTGCATACCCGTAGGAGCTGGCGAAGGCTGTGATCTTTTGCCGTTGAGGGCGGTGCCGCGGACAAACTGACAGCGCCACGCAAACGGATTGATGCCTTCGCTGCGGGTGAAGATGTGGCTGAAGTGCGCCTGATCGCAGAAGCCGCATTCAAGGCTGATCTGCGTAAGGCTCATGTCGGTGTACCGGATCAATTGCTTGGCCAGGGCAATGCGCTGCTGGCGGATCCAGTCCTGGGGCGAGAGACCGGTGCTGCACTTGAACGCGCGGGAGAAGTGACTGCGCGATAGGGCGCAGGCCTGTGCCAGCTCGCTGACTTCCAGGCTGTCGCCCAGGCGTTCGAGGATCAATTGTTTAACCAGCTTTTCGCGTTGCGGGCTGAGGCCGCCGGTGTGGGTCTTGCGTGGTTCGCTGGCAGGTGCGCGGGCGGTGGTGTGCTGTGGGTAAGCCATGGCCATTGTCCGGTCGGGGAGGAAAAGCGCTGGCGCCCGGTTTGAGCGATCAGCACCGTTACTCTGGAAAAACAGTTCTGCGCTGAGGGCTTCATTGTTGGCGGCGCCCGCTGTGGCTGACGAGTTAAACGTTGTTAATTCCATGCCCGAGGCTGTGAACACAGCACATCGTTGCAAGTGCGGGCGACGTCGATGGGCACAAGATGCGCAATCTGGAGCGGGCCACAACGGACCGTCGGTTGATTTGAAAAGGTGAACAGATGAAACGGACATGGCAGGGAACGCTGGGCGCCATCGGCCTGGTTCTGATATCCGCCAACGCGCTGGCCCAGGCGCCGGCGCAGGTGGGCACGCAAGTACCCGGTTACTTCCGGCTGGCGCTGGGGGATTACGAGGTGACGGCGCTGTTCGACGGTTACAACGACCTGTCGCCAAAGCTGTTGCAAGGCATGAGCCAGAGCCAGATCCGCGCGCTGTTGGCCCGTCGTTCGATTGAAACCCCGGGTGTGCAGACCGCCTTCAACGCCTTTCTGGTCAACACCGGTAAACAGCTTGTCCTGATTGATACCGGGGCAGGGCAATGCATCGGTCCTACCGCCGGCCAGCTCCCGGCCAACCTGCAAGCGGCCGGCTACAAACCGGAGCAGGTGGACGCCATCCTGATCACTCACCTGCACCTGGATCACGTCTGCGGTCTGGTGGACGGCCAGCAGCAACCGCTGTTCGCCAACGCCACGGTGTACGCGGCCAAGGCCGAAGCCGACTACTGGCTCGACCCGCAGGCGTTGGCCAAGGCGCCGGAAGCGGCCAAGGGCTACTTCAAGATCGCCCAGGATTCCACCGCACCTTACGTGGCCGCCGGCCGATTCAAGACCTTCACCCCCGGCCAGTCACCGCTGCCGGGCGTGGTCGAGGCGCAACTGGAAGAAGGGCACACGCCGGGCAGCACCACGTACCGTTTCACCTCGCAAGGGCAAAGCATCCTGTTCATGGGCGACCTGGTGCACAACCTGGCCGTGCAATTCCTGCACCCTGAGGTATCGATCAGTTTCGACGTCGACAGCCAGCGTGCGATCAAAAGCCGCAACCAGGTGTTCAGTGCCGCTGCCGCCAGCAAGACCTGGGTGACGGCGGCGCACCTGCCATTCCCCGGCATCGGCCACATCACCGCCGAAGGCAAGCATTTCCAGTGGGTGCCGGTGGAATACGGACCGTATAAACGAGCGGCGAACGTGCCGTTGATCGAGTAAAGTCGGCAGTTCTCGCGCCTGGCCGACCACACAAGGAACCCGAGCCTATGAACCGTAACGATCTGCGTCGCGTCGACATGAACCTGCTGGTGATTTTCGAAGCCCTGATGTTCGAAAAGAACCTGACCCGCGTCGCCGAAAAACTGTTCATGGGTCAGCCGGCGGTGAGCGCCGCGTTGGGGCGTTTGCGCGATCTGTTCGACGACCCGTTGCTGTTGCGCAACGGTCGCGGCATGGAACCGACGGCGCGTGCGCTGGCGATTCTCAAGGAGTTGCAGCCGGCGATGGACACCATTTCCGGCGCGGTCAGCCGGGCCAGGGAGTTCGATCCGGCGACCAGTTGCGATGTGTTCCGCATCGGTCTGTCGGACGATGCCGAGTTCGGTTTGTTTCCACCGTTGCTGCGTCAGTTGCAAGAGGAAGCACCGGGCATCGTCGTGGTCGTGCGGCGGGCCAATTACCTGTTGATGCCGGCGCTGCTGGCGTCGGGGGAAATCTCGGTGGGCGTGAGTTACACCACGGATCTGCCGGCCAATGCCAAGCGCAAGAAACTGCGCGATATCCCCTGCAAAGTGCTGCGCGGCGACACCCGGCCGGGGACGCTGACCCTGGACGAGTACTGCGAGCGGCCCCATGCGATGGTGTCGTTCTCGGGGGACTTGAGCGGCAATATCGATCTGGATCTGGCGAAGGTCGGGCGCAGTCGTCGAGTGGTGCTGGGGGTGCCGCAGTTCAGTGGGTTGCGGGCGTTGCTCGCCGGGACCGAGATGATTGCCACCGTGCCGGATTATGCGGCGTGCGCGTTGGTCGAGGGCTGTGGGTTGCGCGCTGAGGATCCGCCGTTCGAGATTGAGGCGGCGCAGTTGTCGATGGCCTGGAGTGGGGTGCATGACAATGATCCGGCGGAGCGGTGGTTGCGGTCGCGGATCGGTGAGTTCATGTCTTTGGCTTTGGCTTCGGATATTCCTTCCTGACTGAGTACATATCCGTTTCTGCGGTAACGGCGGCTTATGGTTTCGCCCTTACGGCCAGCCCTTTCAAGGTGTTTTCCCTTTATGGGCCTTGAGCACCCGATCCGTCGACACATGAGCGTGCGCAGCTTTACCGTCCAGCCACTCCTTGGGTTTGGCGATTTTGGGACCACGTATGCTTTTGGCCACTTGCTTGGGCTTGATATTCCTGGCGAGCGCCAACAGTCGCGTTGCCAGCGTTTCTGAGGTCGTTTGAAGTGTCAGGTACTCCGAGGGCAGTGCGATCTGCATGCCCTCGTATCCGCTACGCACTTGTACCGTCAGATGGAAGATCGAAGCTTCCCAGCCTTCGGGCACTGTCTCGCGATGAGCCTGTTCCACGCTGCGCTTGAGCACTGCCAGGACGTTGTAGGCCAGGATCGCCGAGGCAAAACCCAGCAACGCCGCCCGCGGAGCGCCAAGGCTTTCGATTTCACTGTCCAGC
>NZ_JAHBDJ010000062.1:0-17873 GCF_019956375.1 Pseudomonas sp. GL-R-19
GCGAAAAGCCGCAGCCGACAGTTACGCGCCTTGGAACACAAGGCGCGCAAGCTGGGCATGCAGTTGGTGATGGCTGGATAATTTTTAGAGCAAAAACAATGGGTTATTTTTTGTTTGATAAGAGCTGCCGCAGGCTGCGATCTTTTCTAGACGGTCTTGGCCATCCGGCTCGCAATCAGCGCCCAGCCGAACAACAGCACGCAGACAATGAGCAATGGCCACGAACGCCATTCCAGGTACGGCGTCAGGTTATGCATCGGCACCACTTCGCCATACAGGATGCCGCGTTCGAACTGCGGGATCTGATCGGTAATCTGACCAAACGGGTTGATCAGGCCGGATACGCCGTTGTTGGTGGCGCGGATCATCCAGCGGCCGGCCTCCAGTGCACGCATCTGCGCCATCTGCAGGTGTTGCAGGGGGCCGATGGAGGTGCCGAACCAGGTGTCGTTGCTGATGGTCAGCAGCAGGTCGCTGCGGGCGGCAAGGCTGGCAGCGAACTCCGGATAAACCACTTCGTAGCAGATGAACGGCGCGATCTGATAACCCTTGGCTTGCAGCAGCGGCTGGTCGGCCGGGCCGCGAGCGAAGTCCGACATTGGCAGGTCGAAGAATGCGATCAGCCCGCGCAGCATGTCCTGCAAGGGGACATATTCACCAAACGGCACCAGTTTTTGCTTCAGGTAAGTGCCGTCGCCTTCACCGGTAACCGTGATGCCATTGAAGAAACGCTTCTCGTGGCGTACTTCCATGCGCACCGGGACACCGGTAATGAACGCCGATTTACGTTCGGCCGCGAAGCCGCCCATCATGTTCAGGTAGCCCTCGGCGGACTCCTTGAGCACCGGAATCGCCGTTTCCGGCCAAATGAGAAGGTCGGCTCGCCTGGAGCTGAAACTCATGTCGCGGTACAAAGCCAGTTGCGCGTTGAGCTGCGCCGGGTCCCACTTCATGCTTTGTTCGACGTTGCCCTGAATGGCGGCGACGCTCAGTGGCGGCCCCGACGGGCTGGTCCAGGCATGATGTTTGAGGGCCATACCGACCAGCCATGGGCCGACCAGCAGCAATATACCGGCAGCGATGAAGCCTTTACGCCCCGTGCGAACCAGGCGCAAGCCGTTGTAGATCAGCGCAGCTGTCAGGGCCAGGGTAAAGGAAATCAGCCACATCCCGCCGATGGGAGCAAGCCCGGCCAGCGGGCCATCGAGCTGGCTGTAACCGGAATACAGCCACGGGAAACCTGTCAGGAACCAGCCACGGAAAGCTTCCTGACCAACCCACAGCGCAGCGAAGGCCAGTGCGTCGGCCAGCGGTGCCTCATTGCGACGCAGCCAGCGCGCCCAAATCCAGGCGGGCAGGGCAAAGAACCAGGCAATCGCCGCGGTGAAGATCAGCATCAGGAAGCCGGCCAGCAGCATCGACGCGCCGCCGAAGTGGTGAATGCTGTAGTAGATCCAGCTGGTGCCGGCACCGAACAGGCCGAAACCGAAACACCAGCCGCGACCCAACGCCTGGCGTGGGCTCAGTTCGCGCAAACCGGCATAGAACAGGCCGACGGCGAGCAGTGCCAGTGGCCAGATATCGAACGGCGCCAGGGCCAGGGTGGTGATTGCACCGGCCGCCACGGCCAGCAGGTTACCGGGCCAGCCGGGGCGGGTTGTCCAGCGCATTTCAATCCTTAGCGAGCAATGGGCGTCAGGCGAAGCAAGTGAATCCGACGGCTGTCGGCGTTCAGGATGCGGAAACGGTACGGGCCGATTTCGGTGATTTCGTTACGTTTTGGCAAATGCCCGAACGCGCTCATCACCAGGCCGCCAACGGTGTCGAATTCATCGTCGGAGAACTCGCTGTCGAAAAAGTCGTTGAAGTTCTCGATCGGTGTCAGGGCCTTGATCAGGAAATCACCGCTGGGCAGCGGCTTGATGTAGCTGTCTTCTTCGACGTCGTGTTCGTCTTCGATGTCGCCGACGATTTGCTCCAGCACGTCTTCGATGGTCACCAGACCGGCCACGCCGCCGTACTCGTCGATGACGATGGCCATGTGATTGTGGTTGGCACGGAATTCGCGTAGCAGCACGTTAAGGCGCTTTGATTCCGGCACGAAGGTGGCCGGGCGCAGCAGGTCCTTGATGTTGAAATTGTCGCCGTTCTCCTTGAGGATCAACGGCAACAAGTCCTTGGCCAGCAACACGCCCATCACGTCATCGTGGCTTTCGCCGATCACCGGGTAGCGGGAGTGGGCCGAGTCGACCACGGCTGGCAGGAACTCGCGGGGTGTCTGGGTCGCCTTGATGCTGACCATTTGCGAGCGCGGGACCATGATGTCCCGAACCTGCAAGTCAGCCACCTGGATGGCGCCTTCGACGATGGCCAGCGCTTCGCTGTCCAGCAGTTTGTTCTGGTGTGCATCGCGCAGCAGCTCCAGCAGCTCCTGGCGGTTTTTCGGCTCGTGGGCAAAAGCCTGGGTGAGCTTACCCAGCCATGACTTCTGCCCGTTGCTCGATCGATCTTCGCTCATAGCGATTACTCTGAATCCTTTGTTGTTTCGGTAGGGGATGCGTCGGTTTCGTCGTCCGCGTACGGATCGGGAAAGCCCAGTTCTGCAAGCAACGTTCGTTCCAGTGCTTCCATCTCTTCGGCTTCGTCGTCATCAATGTGGTCGTAACCGAGCAGATGCAAGCAGCCGTGAATCACCAGGTGTGCCCAATGGGCCTTGAGCTCCTTGCCCTGTTCGGCGGCTTCGCGCTCGACCACGGCCACGCAGATCACCAGATCGCCCAGCAGCGGGATGTCGAGGAACTCATCCGGCACATCGGCCGGGAATGACAAGACGTTAGTTGCGTAATCCTTTTGCCGCCAGGTGTGGTTCAGCTCGCGGCCTTCGGCTTCGTCGACCAGTCGAATGGTCATCTCCGAGTCGGCGGTGCGCTGGCGCAAAGCCAGTTCGCACCACTGGCGGAATTCGGCTTCGCTGGGGGCGAGGGCTTGGGTGGCGATTTGCAGGTCAAGCTCAAGCATCGCGGCGGCTATCCTTGGCGGCGGCATCATCGGCCGCTTTAGTTTCGAAGCGCTCGTAGGCTTCGACAATCCGTTGCACCAGTGGATGGCGCACGACGTCCTTGGGCTGGAAATGGGTGAAGCTGATTCCCGGCACTTCCTTGAGCACTTCGATCACATGGTGCAGGCCGGATTTGGTGCCGCGTGGCAGGTCGACCTGGGTGATGTCCCCGGTAATGACGGCCGTGGAGCCGAAGCCGATCCGGGTCAGGAACATCTTCATCTGCTCGACCGTGGTGTTCTGGCTTTCGTCGAGAATGATGAAGCTGTTGTTCAACGTACGGCCGCGCATGTAGGCCAGCGGCGCGACTTCGATCACCTGGCGTTCGATCAGCTTGGCGACGTATTCGAAGCCGAGCATTTCGTAGAGCGCGTCGTAGAGCGGGCGCAGGTACGGGTCGATTTTCTGTGCGAGGTCGCCGGGCAGGAAGCCGAGTTTTTCACCCGCTTCGACCGCCGGACGCACCAGCAGGATGCGGCGGATCTGCTCGCGCTCCAGTGCATCGACCGCGCAAGCCACGGCCAGATAGGTCTTGCCGGTACCGGCCGGACCGATGCCGAAGTTGATGTCGTTACCGAGGATTTCCTTCACGTAGCGCACCTGATTCAAGCCGCGGGGGCGAATCATGCCTTTCTTGGTGCGCAGGGCCACGGACGGTTCGGCGGGGGCGTGGTTGTCCAGCTGTTCGACGGCCGATTCCTGCAGGAACAGGTGAACCATGTCCGGCGACAGCTCGGTACCCTTGGTTTCCCGGTACAGGCGGCGCAGGAGGTTTTCCGCGGAGGTGGTGTGTTTGGGTTCGCCGATCAGCTCGAACTGGTTTCCGCGATTGCGGATCTCGATGGTCAGGCGCTGTTCGATCAAGCGCAGGTGCTCGTCGAATTGCCCGCACAGATTGGCGAAGCGACGAGCTTCAAAAGGCTCGAGGATGAAACGATGTGGTTCTATGGGTGCGTTCAAGGTCGTATTTAGCCGCCCTGGGGCAATTGGGATGAATCAAGGATAGCGCCAGTGGCGTGGGCGCGAAAGCTCTTAAATCAGGCAGCCTGATTCCTGCCTCTGGCGCGGACTCTGTAGGAGCGAGCTTGCTCGCGAAGGGCTTGAATGCCCCTCGTTCATTCAGGATGCACGCGTCATCGTTGACGACCATCGCGAGCGGGCTCGCTCCTACACCAGCGAACCCCGCAGCGAATGCGGTTGCGCGGCATCGATGTGCACGTCCGCGAACTGGCCGATCAGGGTCGGGTTGTCGCAGCGGAAGTTGACGATACGGTTATTCTCGGTGCGGCCTTGCAGCTCGCCCGGGTCTTTTTTCGAGTAATCGGTCACCAGGATCCGCTGGATCGAACCAACCATTTGTCGGCTGATCTCGAAGCCTTGCTGATTCAAGCGATGTTGCAGGGCATTCAGGCGCTCTTTTTTCAACTCTTCCGGAGTGTCATCGGCCAGGTCGGCGGCCGGTGTGCCCGGGCGCTGGCTGTAGATGAACGAGTAGGAAAAGTCGAAGCCGACGTCGGCAATCAGCTTCATGGTTTGCTCGAAGTCTTTCTCGGTCTCGCCCGGGAAGCCGACGATGAAATCCGAGCTGATGCAGATCCCCGGCACGGCGGCGCGCAGTTTGCGCAGTTTGGATTTGTATTCCAGTGCGGTGTGGTTGCGCTTCATCGCGGCGAGGATGCGGTCCGAGCCCGACTGCACCGGCAAGTGCAGGTGCTTGACCAGTTCCGGCACGTCGGCGTGGGCCTGGATCAGGCTGTCGGAGAACTCCAGCGGATGCGACGTGGTGTAACGGATGCGGTCGATGCCGTCGACCGCGGCGACCACGCGGATCAGTTCGGCCAGATCCGCCAGGCGTCCGTCATGGGTGAGGCCGCGATAGCCGTTGACGTTCTGCCCCAGCAACGTCACTTCGCGCACGCCGTTTTCGGCCAGGTGGATGATCTCGGCAAGCACATCGTCGAACGGCCGGCTGACCTCTTCACCGCGGGTGTAGGGCACCACGCAGAACGTGCAGTATTTGCTGCAACCTTCCATCACCGACACGTAAGCGCTCGGGCCGTCGATGCGCGGTTCGGGCAGATGGTCGAATTTTTCGATTTCCGGGAACGAGACGTCGACTTGCGGCAGCTTGCTGATGCGCGCGGCGTCGATCATTTCCGGCAGGCGGTGCAGGGTCTGTGGGCCGAAGACCACGTCGACGTACGGCGCGCGATCGCGGATGGCCGCGCCTTCCTGGCTGGCCACGCAACCGCCGACCGCGATCACCATGTCCGGGTTGGCCAGCTTCAGTTCGCGCCAGCGGCCGAGCTGGGAGTAGACGCGATCCTGGGCACGTTCGCGGATCGAACAGGTGTTGAGCAGGATCACGTCGGCGTCTTCAGCGCGGGCGGTGACTTCCAGGGCCTGATGTTCGCCCAGCAGATCGACCATGCGCGAGCTGTCGTACTCGTTCATCTGGCAACCGTGGGTTTCGATGTAAAGCTTCTTGGCCATGGAATAGAGTCATCATCTGATTCAAAGAACCGCGCATTATAGGGAACATGTACCCAGGTTCCTACCGCTGCGCGTCCGATGGCTATGCTATAGTTCGCGCCCTCATTTTTATCCCCCGATGTGTTGCTCGCCCGCCATGACCAAACGTGAAGCTCCAATCTACAAGGTGATTTTCCTCAACCAGGGCCAGGTGTTCGAAATGTACGCCAAGCAGATCTATCAAAGTGATCTGTGGGGCTTTCTGGAAGTGGAAGAGTTCGTCTTTGGCGAGCGCACGCAAGTGGTCGTCGATCCGAGCGAAGAAAAGCTCAAGGCTCAGTTCGAAGGCGTGGTGCGCAGCTTTGTGCCGATGCATTCGATCGTGCGTATCGACGAAGTCGAGCGTATGGGAACACCGAAAATCAGCGAAGCCCGTGGTGCGGTCGGCAATGTAATGCCGTTTCCGATGCCAATGCCTGAGAAGTAAGTAGCAGCGGCTAGAGAGGCTTGTTGTGGCGAGGGAGCTTGCTCCCGCTCGGCTGCGAAGCAGTCGCAAGACCGAAACGCGCGGTGTGTCAGGCAGAGTGCGATTGCAGGGTTTAGGGCCGCTTCGCGCCCCAGCGGGAGCAAGCTCCCTCGCCACAACAAGCCACCTCGAAGTCTGCAGTATTCAGGGAAGAGGCGCGAAAGGCGTACGCCCGTCAGCGCTCTGCAATTCCATCAAATATTTGCGGAAAATTTGCCCGAGCACCTGGGTGGCGACTTCGAGTTCTTCGCGGGGCATCTTTTCGGTGACTTCGTCGGCGGTATCCAGGGCATCTTCGGCGCCGTTGACCGCCGCCATCTTCAGCAGGATGTACGCCTGAACGTTATTGGCCGGCACGCCTTCGCCGTGGAAGAACATGGTGCCGAGCTTGAATTGTGCCTGGGCGTGGCCTTGCAGCGAGGCTTTTTCGAAATAGCTCAGGGCTTGATTGAGGTCGCGCTGCGCGTTTTTACCTTCGTAGTAGAACTCACCCAACTCGTATTGCGCTTGTGCATCCCCTTCATCCGACGCTTTCTGGCAGGCGGCGAGCGCCTGTTCCAGGTCTTGCGGCTGGGTATTGAGGGTGCAGCGACCCATCGCTGGGATTAACAACGAGTTGCCGCCTGCTTGTGCGTGCGCGAGCAGGGGCTGAAGAAGCAACAGGCAGCCCAGTGCAAGGGTGCGGCCGGTGCGGTTCATGGGAATCGACTTACCTCTGAAGGGCGCGCGGACCCATCGAGGGATCCAATAAGCGCGCATTATGAAATAAGCAGGGGCAACCTTACAAAGTCTTTACTCGTTTTTCTGCTGCGCGGGAAATATATCACCCGTTTTGCGAGGGATTTTTGCTGAAACTGTAGGAATACAGGCGGGCGTGTAGGTGAAAGCTGACGCCGGCAATGGCCAACGTCAGCGCCACAGCGTTATTTCAAGGCAGCGAAGGCGCGCTCGGCGGCATCCAGGGTCAGTTTCAGCTCGGCTTCGCCATGAGCGATCGAAGTGAAACCGGCTTCGAAGGCGCTCGGTGCCAGGTAGACGCCCCCTTCCAGCATCAGATGGAAGAAGCGACCGAACAGAGCAGCGTCGCTGGCCATCACGTCATCGAAGGTGACGATGTCGTCGGCGCCGCTGAAATACAGGCCGAACATGCCGCCGGCCTGGGTGGTCACGAACGGAATGCCGGCCGCATCGGCGCGCTGTTGCAGGCCGTCGAGCAGGCGAGTGGTGTAGTCGGTCAGCTCGGCATGGAAGCCCGGGCGGCTGATCAGGCGCAGAGTGGTCAGGCCGGCAGCCATCGCCAGCGGGTTGCCGGACAGCGTGCCGGCCTGGTAGACCGGGCCCAGCGGAGCGATGCGCTGCATGATTTCGCGCTTGCCGCCGAAGCAGCCGACCGGCATGCCGCCACCGATGATCTTGCCGAAGGTGGTCAGGTCCGGTGTCACGCCGTAGTACGCCTGGGCGCCGCCGAGGGCGACACGGAAACCGGTCATCACTTCGTCGAAAATCAGCACCACGCCGTGCTTGTCGCACAGGGTCCGCAGGCCTTCGAGGAAACCCGGTGCCGGCGGCACGCAGTTCATGTTGCCGGCCACTGGCTCGACGATGATGCAGGCCACGTCCTGGCCGACTTCGGCGAGCATGGTTGCTACCGCGTCGATGTCGTTGAACGGCAGGGTCAGGGTGTGTTTGGCGAACGCCGCCGGTACACCGGCCGAACTCGGTACACCCTGGGTCAGTGCGCCGGAGCCGGCCTTGACCAGCAGGCTGTCGGAGTGACCGTGGTAGCAGCCTTCGAATTTGATGATGCTGTCGCGGCCGGTGAAACCACGGGCCAGGCGAATGGCGCTCATGGTCGCTTCGGTGCCGGAGCTGACCATGCGCACCATTTCCATCGACGGCACGAGCGAGCAGACCAGGTCGGCCATCTGCGTTTCCATCTCGGTCGGGGCGCCGTAGGACAAACCGTGCTCAAGCTGTTTGCGCACGGCGTCCAGCACTTCCGGGTGGCTATGGCCGAGGATCATCGGGCCCCAGGAGCCGACGTAATCCACATAGCGCTTGTCGTCTTCGTCGGTGACGTAGGCGCCTTCGGCGTGCTTGAAGAACAACGGCGTGCCGCCGACGCTCTTGAACGCGCGAACCGGCGAGTTCACGCCACCGGGAATGTGTTTTTGGGCATTGGCAAACAGCGTTTCGGAACGAGACATGATCGGGCTCTCAAATCAGATTTTAAGCGACTTTAATAGAAAGCAATTCGTTGAAGGCGCGGGCGCGGCGGGTCACCTCGGCCGTGCTCTCGGCGCCAAACAGGCCATGCACCACCGCCAGCAGATCGACGCCGTGGGCCACCAGCGGGGCAGCGTTATCCAGGGTGATGCCGCCGATCGCGCAGATCGGCAGGTGCAACTGCTTGCGGGCCTGGTCGAGCAGCTCGAGGCTGCAGGTCGGCGCGCCGGGCTTGGTGTTCGAATTGAAGAAGCGGCCGAAGGCGACATAGCTGGCACCTTCTTTGGCAGCCTGTTCGGCCAGTTCGAGCTGCGCGTGGCAGGTTGAACCGATGATCGCCTGACGCCCGAGCAGAGCACGGGCGGGAGTCAGTGGGCCATCGGTCTGACCCAGGTGCACGCCCACGTTCAGGCGGGCCGCCAACTCGGCGTCGTCGTTGATGATCAACTGCGTCTTATAGCGTTCGCACAGCCCGCGCAAGGCTTCGGCCTCACGCAGACGACGGGCCTCGTCGCTGCTTTTGTCGCGGTATTGCAGCAGGGTGACGCCGCCTTCAAGCGCCGCCTCCACGTACGAAAGAAATTTACCGGCCAGTAACTGACTGTCGGTAATGGCGTACAGGCCACGTAGTTTCATCGGACAAGCCTCTGCGCATTGCAAATAGAAGTTACGAACAGAAATCCAGTGGTAAACGACGCGGCACAAACTGGCCTTTACCCAACTGCTCGGCATCACGCAGGGTGCGCCATGTGTAGTTAAGCGCGGTCTGCACGGCGTTGGCGAGGTTTTCGCCCTGGGCCAGACGACCGGCCAGCGCACTGGCCAGGGTGCAACCGGAACCGTGATAACTGCCCGGCAAGCGCTGGCAGGTAAAGGTTTCGCGCAGGCCGTCGCGGCTGTACAGGCGATTGTGGATTTCGGTTTCGTCGCCATGGCCACCGGTGATCAACAGGTGTTTGACGAACGGCAGGAGTTTTTCAGCGCACTCGTCCGCAGTGCCTTCGGGCAGTTCGGCGAGGATCCGGGCTTCGGGAAGGTTAGGGGTCGCAATGATTGACAGGGGCAGCAGGCGTTCGCGCATGGCGTAGCCGACTTCGTCCTTGCCCAGGCGTCCGCCGCCGCCGGCACGCAGCACCGGGTCGCAGACCACCGGCAAGTGCGGGTGCGCCGAAAGCAGTTCGACCACGGTGTCGACCATTTCCAGGGAACCGAGCATGCCCAGTTTGACCGCGGCGACTTCGGAGTCGTTGAGCACGGCATTGGCCTGGGCCAGTACCCACTCACGGTCCAGGACGCGGAAGTCAGTGACATTGACGGTGTCTTGCACGGTCAGGGCGGTGACGGCCGGAGCCGCATGGCAACCCTGAGCGAGCAGGGCTTCGATATCTGCCTGCAAGCCGGCGCCACCACTTGGGTCGTGGCCGGAGAGACAGAGGACAACGGGGCGAGAGCTGTAGATATTCATGGTGCGCGAGCTTACCACCAAACCTGTTTTTTCGGTGTGCGCACGCATCGGAGCCGATTGCGCTGCGATCTTTTGATCTTTCTGACCAAGCCAACAGCTCTAACTCAATCCGTGGCGCTGTAACGCCCGTTCTAGAGCCTTTGTAGGAAAAATTTCAATGGTGTTTAATGGCTATCAACGGCTATGCTAGAGTGGATCCAAACCAATAACAGGTAATACCGGTTTTACGTCTGCTCAAAAGGAATGGGGGGCTTCCTGACAGAACCGGACAGGCCACGCTGGGGCTTCAATGCACTATTTGCTGATGTTGCTGTTGTGTTTGCCCCTCCTGGCAAACGCCGTCGAGTTCGATGAGTTCACTCAAAGCCTCCCCTTGGGCCGAACCCTGCAGGTCTACGAGGATGCAGGTGGTCAGGCGAGCATCGCGGATATCCGTGCGCAAGCGGCGGCTGGCAACTTCAAAACGCACCAGAAAGACACGCTCAACGCCGGGTACTCGCGTTCGGTATTCTGGCTGAAAATCGACCTGCATTACCGTCCGGCCAATCCGGCGGCGCAACGGACCTGGCTGCTGGAATTGGCCTATCCGCCCCTCGATCATCTCGATCTCTATTTGCCCGATGCGGCCGGCAACTATCAGTTGGTCAGGCAGACCGGCGATGCCTTGCCGTTCGCCGGCCGCGAGATTCGTCAGAACAACTATTTGTTCGACCTGACGTTCAAGCCCGACCAGGCCGAAACCGTATTCTTGCGATTGCAAAGCGAAGGCTCGATCCAGGCACCGGTAACCTTGTGGTCGAGCACCGCCTACCTCGAAGATCAGCCTGCGCGCCTCTACGTATTGGGGCTGATCTACGGCGTGCTGCTGGGGATGCTGGTCTACAACCTGTTCATCTACCTCAGCGTGCGCGACACCAGTTACCTCTACTACATCTTCTATATCGCCTCGTTCGGCTTGTATCAGCTGTCGGTAAACGGTGCGGCTGTGCAGTATTTCTGGCCGGACAACCCTTGGTGGGCCAACGCCGCGACGCCGTTTTTCATCGGCTGTGCGGGGTTGTTCGGCAGTCAGTTCGCCCGAAGTTTCCTGCAAATGGCTACCCACAGTCGCTGGCTCGACCGCTTGTTGCTGGCGCTGGTTGCCTTCGGTGCGCTGGTGGTCGGACTGTCGTTGATGAGCAGTTACGCCCTGGCCCTGCGCCTGGCCACGGCACTGGCGCTGACGTTCACCGTGGTGATTTTTGCCGCCGGGATCTTTGCCTGGCTGCGGGGCCTGCGGGTGGCGCGGTATTTCATTATTGCCTGGTCGGCGTTTTTGCTCGGCGGCATCGTCAATACGCTAATGGTGCTGGGCTACCTGCCGAACGTGTTCCTGACCATGTATTCCAGCCAGATCGGCTCGGCCATCGAAGTGGCGTTGCTGTCCCTGGCACTGGCCGACCGCATCAACGACATGCGCGAGCAGCAGGCACAAACCCTGTTCGACGCCAGCCAGAAGCTTGAAGCGCTCAACCAGCAACTGGCTCGCAGCAACAAGCTCAAGGACGAGTTCCTTGCCACCCTGACCCACGAACTGCGCACGCCTATGAACGGTGTGATCGGTTCGCTGGAGCTGATGCAGACGGTCGAAATGGACCCGGAGCTCGAGCAGTATCAGCAGACGGCTGCGGGATCGGCGCGGGACATGATGCGCATGGTCAACGGCATCCTCACCCTCACCGAACTGCAGGCCGGTAAACTCAAGGCCTCGGCCGACATCTTCAGCTTGCGCGGCATGGTCGAGGCACTGCGCATGCAGTTCGAGGGCAACGCATCGAGCAAGTCGCTGGACTTCAAGGTCGATATCGCCCCAGGTGTGCCGGATCGCTTGCACGGCGACAACGTCAAGATCGCGCAGTGCCTGGAATGTCTGCTGGATAATGCCATCAAGTTCACCAGGGTCGGCGGCCTGGCCCTGCGGGTGACCGGCAAGGCCATTGAGCCCGACCGGCTGGCGTTGACCTTCGCGGTGATCGATACGGGCATTGGCTTCACTGATTTGGGGGAGGCCACGATGTATCAACGGTTCTTCCAGCTCGATGGCTCGATGACTCGTGAGTACGGTGGCCTGGGTGTTGGCCTGGCGATTTGCCGACAGTTGGTCGAATTGCTGGGTGGACGCCTGACGCATCGCACCGAGCCGGGACGCGGCAGCCGGTTTCAGCTGGATGTCGAAGTCGGGCTGCCGGTGGCCGAACGTCCGGTGATGCCGTTGATGACCCGGGATTTTCCGCGCCTGCGCTTGCCTCAGGATTGTGCCGTGCTGTTGGTGGATAACAACAGCATCAGCCAGTTGGTGATGCGCGGCATGTTGCTCAAGCTGGGGTTCCGCGTGCGTACGGCTGATAGCGCCAATGTCGCACTCGATCTCTTGCAGCGCGAAGTGTTTGACGCGGTGCTGGTCGACTGTCAGTTGCCGCTTCAGGGCGGTGAGTCGGTGTGCTGCCAGATCCGCGCGTTACCAGGTTATGCCGAGCTGCCGTTGTTCATGATCGCTCTGGGCGGCGAGCGTGAACGCTGCCCGACCGGCGCGTTGATTGATCACTTGAACAAGCCGGTGAAATTCGAAGACTTGCAGGCCGCCCTCTACCGCCGTGTGCTCTGCTCGCAACAGGGCGAAAGCGCCGACAGTTAGGCGGATATGACACTTTGAACGGCCGAGGGGCGGTGCTTAACTGAAGTCCCTTGGCCGACCAAAGGAGCCCTGTCATGAACCTGCATCAGTTCGCCGAAACCCACGAAGTCACCAACCAGCCTCCGTCACTGGACGGCGTCAACCTGTACCGCATCGACTTGCCGTTGCAGGAATGGTCGCGGCGCTTCGGGGCCGGTTGGGCCGAGTCGCGGATCGACGCCTACGGCGCACTGGCCGGTGGCCCGTTGATGGAAGCCGGGTTCCTGGCCAATCAGAACAAGCCGGTGTTCAACAGCCATGACCGGTATGGTAATCGTATCGATCTGGTGGAGTTTCACCCGGCCTATCACGAACTGATGCGTACGGCAGTTGAGCATGGCTTGACCTCATTGCCCTGGGCTCATCCGCAGTCCGGCGCCCACGTGGCCCGCGCTTCCATGACTTACTTGCACAGCCAGGCCGAGGCCGGCAGTGGCTGCCCGCTGACCATGACCTTCGCCAGCGTTCCGGCCATGCGTCTGCAACCGGACCTGGCTGAAAAATGGCTGCCGAAAATCCTCGCCACCGAATACGATCCGCGCAACGTCGGCATGGCCCACAAGGCCGGGGTCACCATCGGCATGGCCATGACCGAGAAGCAGGGCGGCACCGATGTGCGGGCCAATACCACCAAGGCGTATCCGGTCGGTGCCAGCGGTCCGGGCCAGGCCTATGAGCTGGTGGGGCACAAGTGGTTTTGCTCGGCGCCGATGTGCGACGCGTTCCTGACACTGGCGCAGACCGACAAGGGCCTGACCTGTTTCCTGTTGCCGCGTCACCGCCCGGACGACACACGCAATCAGTTCTACATCCAGCGCCTGAAGAACAAGCTCGGCAACTGCTCCAACGCCTCCAGTGAAGTGGAGTTCCGTGGTGCGCTGGCGTGGATGGTCGGTGAAGAGGGCCGGGGTGTTCCAACGATCATCGAAATGGTCGCCATGACCCGCTTCGATTGCATGGTCGGTTCCAGTTCACTGATGCGTCAGGCGCTGACTCAGGCCAGCCATCACTGCGCTCACCGCTCGGTTGGCGGCAAACTGCTCAGCAAACAGCCGTTGATGCAGAACGTGCTGGCGGATCTGGCGCTGGAAAGTGAAGCCGCCCTGGCCTTGAGCCTGCGCATGGGGCGGGCACTGGATCATCTGGACGATTCGCAGGAAGCCAAATTCGCCCGACTGGTGACGGCGGTGGGCAAGTACTGGATCTGCAAGCGGGCGCCGGCCATGATCAACGAAGCCGCCGAATGCATGGGCGGCGCGGGTTATGTCGAAGAGAGCATCCTGCCGCGGCTTTACCGCGAGGCACCAGTGAATTCGACGTGGGAAGGCTCCGGCAACGTGCAATGTCTCGACGTGCTGCGTGCCCTGTCGAAAGAACCGGGTGTGCTCGACGCGCTGTTCAGTGAGTTGGGCGATGGCCATGGCGACAAGCGCCTGGCTGCGCACATCCATCAATTGCAGGCGGCCTTCAAGGACACCAGCGACATCCAATACCGCGCCCGCCAACTGACTGAAGACATCGCCTTGGGGTTGCAGGCCAAGTTGTTGCTGGAGGCCGGGAATGCGGTGGTCAGTGATGCCTTCATCGCCAGTCGTCTGGTGGGTGGCGGCCGAGTGTATGGCGCATTGCCACGAGGCCTGGACGTAGAAACCATTGTCGCCCGCTCGACCCCGCAAGGGTACTGATTGGTTAAAAAATCGCAGCCTGCGGCAGCTCCTACGGGTGCACGACGAGCCCTTGTAGGAGCTGCCGCAGGCTGCGATCTTTTTTGGCTGTTCCCGTGAAGCGACGATGCAGGCAAGATGAAGGTCTGCAAGTCAGAACACAGGATGCTGATCGTGACCGAAGCTTTTATTGTCGTTCAAACCGCCGAGCAAGCCGTGGATCGGCTTGCACTCTTGCACAATCGTGCAACCACCGCGCTGAGCCAGGCGCTCAAGCGTTACCTCAAGGATCGCGTCGAGCCTGATGCCGAGCAGCGAGCGCAGTTCCGTTATCCCGAGCTGCGCCTGACCTACCTTTGCCAGGGCGAAGTCCCGCAGACCACCCGTGCCTACGCCAAAGTCCAGTTGCCGGGCACCTACAGCGTCACGGTCACCCATCCGTCGGCATTCCGTAAGTACCTGCTGGAACAGCTGGTTCCGCTGATGCACGACTTCACCGTGACCGTGGAAGTCGGTGTCAGCGAGCAGAACATCCCGTATCCGTATGTGGTCGAGCAGGGCGATGAACTGGGGGGTTCCGGCGTCACCGCTGCCGTGCTGGCGCGGGTGTTCCCGAGTACCGACCTGTCGGCCGCGACCGATGGCATTGCCGACGGTTTGTACGATTGGGAAAACACCGATCCGCTGCCCCTGGCCCTGTTCGATGCCGCGCGGGTGGATTTCTCCCTGCGCCGACTGGTGCATTACACCGGCAGCGACTGGCGGCATGTGCAGCCGTGGATTCTGCTGACCAACTATCACCGCTACGTCGACCAGTTCATCGTCCATGGTCTGGAGCAACTGCGCAAAGATCCGCGCTTCGTGCGCATGGTGCTGCCGGGAAATGTGATCATCGAGAAGGGCATGGATCACGGCGAAGCCTCGGCGATTGCCGCCGGCGTGGTCTGGCACCGCTACCAGATGCCGGCCTATCACCTGATCGCCAGTGACGGCCACGGCGTGACGCTGGTCAACATCGGCGTCGGCCCGTCCAATGCCAAGAACATCACCGACCACTTGGCCGTGCTGCGCCCGCATTGCTGGTTGATGATCGGTCACTGCGGCGGTTTGCGTCAGTCGCAGACCATTGGCGACTACGTGCTGGCCCACGCTTACATGCGTCGCGACGGCATTCTCGACCGGGTGGTGCCGCCGAACATTCCGATTCCGGCGTTGGCCGAAGTGCAGCTGGCGCTTCAGCAAGCGGCGGCCAACGTCACCGGCGAGAAGGGCGACGAACTGAAGAAGCGCCTGCGTACCGGCACCGTGCTGACCTACGACGACCGTAACTGGGAACTGCGTTGGGCCCAGGAACGGCCGCTGATCAACCTGTCCCGCGCCGTGGCAGTGGACATGGAAAGCGGCACCATTGCAGCGCAAGGTTATCGTTTGCGGGTGCCATACGGCACGTTGCTGTGCGTCTCGGACAAGCCGTTGCACAGCGAAATCAAGCTGCCGGGTTCGGCCAACGCCTTCTATGAGCGCGCGGTCAGCCAGCACTTGAAGATCGGTATCGAGGCGGTGGATCTGTTGCGCACCGAGCTCAACTCACTGCACTCGCGCAAACTGCGCAGTTTCGACGAGCCGCCGTTCCGCTGATCGTTGTCATGGTCATTTGACGGTCAGGCCACTAGCATAGTGAGCCCTGACCGTTAGATGTTCTCTTTGCCATGTCCCGTCCTCAACGCCCCGTTTCCCGCCGCCCTGGCGCGAAACCCTCCCCTTCAGCCCCGCGCCGTGTCGCCAAGGCGCCGCCGGCCGAGCCGAAACTGATCCTGTTCAACAAACCGTTCGATGTGCTGACGCAATTCAGTGATGGCGAAGGACGCGCGACGCTCAAGGATTACATCGATGTACCGGGAATCTATCCGGCCGGACGACTGGACCGCGACAGCGAAGGCTTGTTGCTGCTGACCAACGACGGTCAGCTTCAGGCGCGGATCGCTGATCCGAAACACAAACTGGCCAAGACCTATTGGGTGCAGGTCGAGGGCGAACCGAGCGCCGAGCAGTTGCAGCGCTTGCGTGACGGCGTCGAATTGAATGACGGCATGACCTTGCCCGCCGAGGCGCGGCAACTGGACGAACCCGAGTTGTGGCCGCGCAATCCGCCGGTGCGCTTTCGTAAAAGCGTGCCGACCAGTTGGCTGGAGTTGGTTATTCGCGAAGGACGCAACCGCCAGGTGCGGCGCATGACCGCAGCGGTCGGTTTGCCGACGCTGCGCCTGGTACGGGTCAGAATCGGTGACTGGACGATCGAAGGGCTCGATCAGGGACAGTGGAAAGAAGTGTCGGCGCGCTTATAAGGCGCCGGACTCGATCAGGCCGATCACCACGCTCTTGATGACGAACGCCGCCACGCCCAGGCCCAGCACGAAGAACAGAATGAACGAGCCAAAGCGCCCGGCCTTGGACTTCTTCGCCAGATCCCAGACGATGAAACCCATGAAAATGATCAGGATGCTGACCAGTCCGGTCATCATCCACTCTTCGAAAACGGCAGGATCCATCGAACATCTCCAGCGCGGGCGTGGCTAAAAGGGCGCGGGGAGTATACGCCCGCGCGGGTTCGCGCTGTATTGACCTGCGTCGGTGTGTCGCAGTCATTCGTCGCCCGGCCTGACAACCGACCTGCTCTTGTAGGAGCTGCCGCAGGCTGCGATCTTTTGATCTTGCCTTTTAAACAAGATCAAAAGATCGCAGCCTCGTTTCACTCGACAGCTCCTACCAGCTCCTACCAGCTCCTACCAGCTCCTACAGGCGCCTACAGAAGTGCTACTTAGCTACGCAGATGAGTCAACGGCAGTTCAGTGCTATTGAGCACCTGATTCAAAACAAAGCTCGACCGCACACTGGTCACCCCTTCAATCCGGGTCAGATGCCCGAGCAGCAGTTTCTGGTAGTGATCCATGTCCGGCACCACGACCTTGAGTTGATAGTCGGCATCCATTCCGGTCACCAGGCTGCATTCGAGCACTTGGGGCAGGGTGCGGATGGCCGCTTCGAAGTTTTCGAAACGCTCCGGCGTGTGACGGTCCATGCCGATCAGTACATAGGCCGTCAGGCTCAGGCCGAGCATTTTACGGTCGAGCAGGGCGACCTGGCGGGAAATGTAGCCGTCGTCTTCCAGTTGCTTGACCCGCCGCGAGCACGGCGAAGGCGACAGGCCGATGCGCTCGGCCAGCTCCTGGTTGGAGATGCGCGCGTCGCGCTGCAATTCCGCCAAAATACTCAGGTCGTAACGGTCGAGCTTGCTCATCAAACGGTCCTTTGTCGTAACTATTGCGGAGGATTATGTATCCGTGGTTAAAAATTGCGCAAGTGATGTTTAATCAAGCAATCTTCGCAATCCTCTGCCGGCGCTCCCGGCCTATTCTTATCACCAGAATCACTGCTCGGACAAACAGTCCAGTGCGGCTCGCCCAATCAGGCCCGCCGCGGTCGCCACCCCCACCGGGGATGTGCCGGCCCCCGAGCTACACACTGTCCAGAAGACGGCGTGAGGTGAGCCGGCGCCACAAGCGTCGAGCCAGGACGAAGTTCTCCAAGGGGAGGCCGACGGGTCTCCCCTTTTTCTTGCGTGTGTCCCGTCCTGAATAAGGTTTACACCTTCTGACCCATTCTCAGGAGGAAGTAATGAACACGGGTGAAAGGCGCAGTCAGCGCGACTACACGTTGACCTTTAAATTGTCGGTCGTCGATCAGGTCGA
>NZ_JAHBDJ010000063.1:0-16659 GCF_019956375.1 Pseudomonas sp. GL-R-19
GTGGACGAGTCGGTGCAGATCTATAACAACGAGCGGCCTCATCTGTCGCTGAAATACAAAACGCCCGATGCGGTGCATCGGGCGTTTTGAGGCTGAAACAGGTGTAAACCTATTTCAGGACTAGACAGTGGAATTTGCTGCCGTGAATAAAAGAGCGGCCCTCAATAAATAAGTTGCGTGACAGATAACCTGTAGCAGAACCGGCCCGTGCTTTCCCAGTCTTATGTACAGGCCCTAGCACGCAATGAGGAAAAGCATGAAGTCGCGCATCTGGCGTTTGGCCGGCGTTGGTTTGCTGTGTGTCAGTGTCACGGCGCAAACGATGGCCGATGAGCCACAAAACCATGACCGTGATGGCGGGCAACACGGCCAGGGCGGGCATCGGGGTGACAATCAGGGCCATGGTGGCAACAACCCGCCGCGCCCGCAAAACAGCCAGCCGCAGAGCGAGCCTCGTGCGCAGAACAACGACAACCGCCAGTACGAGCACAACGGCCAGAATCAGCATCAGAACAATGGCCAGTGGCAGAACCGTCCAGCGCCGGATTTCAACAGCCGGGTTCGCTCGCCGCCGCCTGCGCCGCAGTTACCGGCCACTGACATGCCGATCCAGCCTCGTCCCGACACCGTGCACCAGACCCAGCCGCCGCAGCGCGGTTACTACCAGGACCAGCCGCGTCGCAATAATTACAACCAGCGCTGGAATGGCTACACAGTCGCACCGTCCTATGACAATCACATGCAGGGGCGCTCGAGTGGATACGGTAACGGCTGGGGGCCAGGCCCCAGGTATCGCCCCGGCCAGATGATCGACCGCTTCCCCGAACGCCACTTCCGCGTGCCTTACCGTGGCATGGATTACTACTATTCCGGCGGTTACTGGTATCGCCCGCTCGGCCCGCGCTATGAAGTGGTGAAGCCACCGCGCGGGATTCGCGTCAGATACCTGCCCGATTACGCCCAGCAAGTGTTCATCGGCGGGGCACTGCTGTTCCTTGCGGCCGGTTCGTATTACGCCTATGAGGAAAGCACTCAGGACTACGTCGTGGTCGAGCCGCAGGTTGGCGAACCACCGGCCGGCAGCAATGGTTATGACGTGGAGGCGTATCCGGCCAACGGTCAGTCGACGGAGCAGGTCGGTCGGGATGGCTACGAGTGTTATCAATACGCGGTGCAGCAGAGTGGTTTCGATCCACGAACCGCTACCTACCAGCCAGACCCGTCGGTGGTGCAAGCCTACCGACAGGCCCAGGGCAACTGCCTGAGCAGTCGCGGTTATCAGGTGAATTACTGAACCCGGGCGGCTTTCACCACTTCCCGCGGGTCGGCGTGCACCAGCACTTCGGCGCGTGGGTAGGCGTTGTGAATGGCCGCGGCAGCCTGATCGCTGATGCCGTGGGCGACTGACAGCGTCAGTTCCCCCGGCAACTCCAGATGCAACTGCACAAACCACTGGTTGCCGGAGATCCGCGTACGCAAGTCATGGGCACCCAACACACCGGGTACGCTGCACGCCAATTCCAGCATGTGCTGGCTGACATCCGGCGGCAGTTCTTCATCCATCAACACCGCAAAACTCTCCCGGGCGATCCGCACTGCGCTCCAAAAGATATAAGCGGCGATGCCCAGGCCAAACCAGGCGTCGACCTGATCCCAGCCAAACCCGGCCAGTACCAGCGCCAGCAGAATGCTGCCGTTGAGCAACAGGTCCGAACGGTAATGCAGCGAGTCGGCACGCACCGCGTTGGAGCCGGTAGCCTTGACCACCCGATGTTGCAACATCAGCAAGGCCAGGGTCAGGGCGAGCGAGAACACAATCACACCGATGCTGATCCACGGCGCGCCGACCGGTTCGGGATGTTTCAGCCGATCAAAGGCCTGCATTGCAATCAGTACCGCACTGCCGCCAATGAACAACGCCTGGGCCATGCCCGACAACGACTCGGCCTTGCCGTGGCCGTAGCGATGATCGTCGTCGGCCGGACGCAGGGCGTAATGCACCGCCAGCAGGTTGAGTAATGAGGTGACGCCGTCGAGTGCCGAGTCGGTGAGCCCGGCGAGCATGCTCACCGAGCCGCTCAGCCACCAGGCAATGGCTTTGGCGACGATCAGGGTGCACGCCACCGCCACCGAGGCACGGGTCGCCAGCCGCAGCAGGCGGGCGTGTTCGGAGCTGGAGGTCATAGTGGCCATCGTTACTTGAAGAGTCCTTTTGCGCGCAGGGATTATGCGGCGGGTTGCAGGCCGAACATCGCCAGTTGCTGAGTGCTGCCTTTGCTCTGGATCAGGCGTGGATCGTCCAGCGGGAAGCTGCGGCCCAGTTCGCTTTCCAGAATAGTCTGTAACTTGCGGTTATCGACTTTACCGTCGGGGCCGATGGCGTCCTTGAGTTTTTGCGGGTCGACCTGGGCGGTCTTGCCCGGTTCGAAGTAAATCGCGCCGGTGGCGAAGTCCACGGCAAACGCGATCAGGCCGGGGATGATGTAGAACAGCAGGCCAACGGCGTCGAGCGCGGCGATGGCCGGGTCGATCTTGCCTTCGATCTGGCCACGGCGATCGGGGTAGAAGATCGAACCGCAGGCCGTCACTTGAGTCAGCAAGGTTGCGACCAGAACACCGCCAATCAGGCGAAAGGGAGCACGCATATGAAATCTCCTGAGTAGAACGCCAATAACGTTACTGGTTAGAGCCCAGACTACGCCAAACAGTTCGCCGTTATACTCGCCGCTCTGTTTTGGAGCCAGCATGATTTCTTTGCCGATCGATGAAGTTTTACCCGCCCTGCGTGAAGCCCTCGCTACACGCCACGAAGCCGTGCTCGAAGCGCCGCCCGGTGCCGGTAAAACCACCCGCGTGCCTTTGGCCTTGCTCAACGAACCGTGGCTGGCCGGGCAGACCATCCTGATGCTCGAACCCCGCCGGTTGGCCGCACGCGCAGCAGCGGAGCGGCTGGCCAGTGAGCTGGGGGAGAAGGTCGGCGAGACCGTGGGTTATCGCATTCGTCTCGACAGCAAGGTCGGCCCCAACACCCGCATCGAAGTGGTCACCGAAGGCATCCTCACCCGGCGTTTGCAGGATGATCCGGCGCTGGAAGGCGTGGGCCTGCTGATCTTCGATGAGTTTCACGAACGCAGCCTCGACGCTGATCTGGCGCTGGCTCTGAGCCTCAATGGCCGCGAACTGTTCCGTGATGATCAGCCGCTGAAAATCCTCTTGATGTCCGCCACGCTCGAAGGTGAGCGCCTCTCCGGGTTGCTCGACGACGCGCCGATCCTGCGCAGCGAAGGGCGCATGTACCCAGTGGCGATGCGCTGGGGGCGGCCGTTTCAGGCCGGTGAATTCATCGAGCCACGTCTGGTGCAGACCATCCTTGAAGCCTTGAACGACGAGACCGGCAGCGTGCTGGTGTTCCTGCCGGGGCAGGCGGAAATCCGTCGCGTGCATCAGCAACTGGCCGATGCCTTGGGCGAAAACACTCCCGTTCTACTGTGCCCGTTGCACGGTGAACTGGACCTTGCCGCGCAACGGGCAGCCATCGATCCGGCACCGGCGGGCAAGCGCAAAGTGGTGCTGGCCACCAACATCGCCGAAACCAGTTTGACCATCAACGGCGTGCGCGTGGTGATCGATGCCGGGCTGGCGCGGGTGCCGCGTTTCGATCCGGGCAGCGGCATGACTCGTCTCGACACCCAGCGCATTTCCAAGGCCAGTGCGACCCAGCGTGCGGGCCGGGCCGGACGACTGGAGCCGGGCGTGTGTTATCGCTTGTGGTCCCAGGACCAGCACGAACAACTGGCGGCCTATGGCAGTGCGGAAATCCTTTCGGCGGACCTCGCCGGGCTGGCTTTGCAACTGGGACGCTGGGGCGTGACACCGGGGCAACTGGTGTGGCTCGACGTGCCGCCAGCGGCCGCCTATGCACAGGCCCAGGACCTGCTCGAACGCCTGGGGGCTCTGGAGGGTGAAACGCTGACCCGTCATGGTCAGGCCATGGCCGAACTGCCGGCACATCCGCGTATCGCGCATTTGCTGTTGCGCGGCCAGGCGCTGGGTCTGGCGGACATGGCCTGCGACGTCGCGGCACTGCTCGGCGAGCGCGATATCTTGCGCGGCGGCGGGGCGGACTTGCACAGTCGACTGGTGCTGCTGTCTGGCGAAGAGCGCGCTGCACGCGGTGCTCAGGGGGGCGTGCAACGCGCACGGCAACTGGCGCGGCAGTATCGTGGTTACCTGCGGGGCAAAGCCTCGGAGCCGGTCAGCGATCCGGATCATCCACGCTGGCTCGGCGCGTTGCTGGCGCTGGCCTATCCCGACCGCGTCGCCCAACAACGGCGCGCCGGTGGTGCGGAATATCGCTTGGCCAACGGACGTGCCGCACTGTTCGCCGAGGCCGACAGCCTGATGAAGCAACCGTGGCTGGTAATCGCCGATCTGGGCAGTCGCCAGGGCCAGCGTGAAGAGCGGATTTACCTGGCGACGGACTTCGATCCGGCGCTCTTCGATTCAGTGCTGGCCGAGCAGGTGCGCTGCGTCGATCAACTGGATTGGGATGAACGTGAAGGGGTGCTGCGGGCAGAGCGTCAGCGCAAGGTTGGCGAATTGATCCTCAGTCGTGAGCCGCTGACGGGGCTCGACGAAACCGCCCGCAGCCAGGCACTGGTGAACCTGGTGCGGCGCAAAGGCCTGGAGCTGTTGCCGTGGACTCCGGAGCTGCGTCAGTGGCAGGCGCGGGTCGCGTTGTTGCGGCAACTGGACCTCGCCGGCAAAGGCGAGAGCGAATGGCCGGACGTTAGCGACGCGGCGCTGCTCAAAAGCCTGGAACAGTGGCTGATGCCGTATCTGGGCAAGGTTTCCCGGCTCAGTCACTTCGCCAATCTGGACCTGTCGAACATCGTCCACAACCTGCTGCCGTGGCCGCTGCCGCAGCGGCTGGACGAGCTGGCGCCGCATCATTTGAGCGTGCCGTCGGGCTCGTCGATTCGTCTGGACTACAGCGAGCAGCCGCCGATTCTGGCGGTGCGTTTGCAGGAGTTGTTCGGCCTGGCGGAAACCCCGCGCATCGCCGGGGGGCGGCAGGTAGTCAAGCTGCATCTGTTGTCCCCGGCGCGGCGGCCGGTGCAGGTGACCCAGGACCTGGCGAACTTCTGGCGCAGTACCTACGCCGAAGTGAAGAAGGATTTGAAGGGGCGTTATCCCAAACATTACTGGCCGGATGATCCACTGGTGGCCGAAGCCACCGCGCGGATCAAACCCCGTAAATAACGGCTGAACGCTGAACGCTGAACTCTGTGGCGAGGGGGATCACTGCGATCTTTCGGATTTCGCCGTGAGTTGTTCGCGGCAATAGTCCGCGAACAACTGCGCCGGTTTGGTCAGTTGCCCGCGCTTGAGCCAGGCCGCTACCAACCCTGAACCGGTGACGTTTTCGGCAATGTCCACGCACACCACTTTCTGCCCGTCGTAGGTGCACTCCGAATGCGGCTTGGTCACCAGTATCGAAAAACCAAAGCCCTGGCCGACCATGCCGCGCACCATCTCGATGGATGGAGAGCTGAAGGCGATGCGTGGGGTCAGGCCCAGCTCATCGAACAGGCTGACGAAGTACGTCCGGCTCGGCTGTACGTCCAGAAGAATCATCGGCTCCAGGCACAGATCCCGCAGCGACACTTGTGCCTGTTGGGCAAAGCGGTGATCCGCCGGTAGTAATGCGTAAGGTCGTTGCGCCGGCATCAGCGGTTCGGTTTCGATGGTGCCGTCCAGATCGTGCTCGTAAAGGATCGCCAGATCGAAGGCGCCGGAGGTCAGGCCCTGTACCAACTCCTGCTGCTCGCCGTCGCGAATGCGGATTTCCACGCCCGGATACAACGCCGAGAACCCCGCCATCAGTTGCGGCAGGTACAGCGGCGCGACGGTTTCGAAACAGCCAATATCGATCTGCCCGGACACCACATCGTTGTCGGCCAGGGCGTTCTGTTCGAACTCCCTGGCCATGCGCAGCAGTTCCTGGGCCTTGCGATAGAAGCGCGCACCGCTGGGGGTCAACGACACACCCTGGGCGTGATGGCGGATCAGCAATTGCACACCGAAGCTGTCTTCCAGCCCTTTGATGGCCGTGGAGATCGAAGGCTGGGCGATGTACAGCTTGCGCGAGGCTTCGGCGACGCTGCCGCATTCGACGGTGGTGATGAAGTATTTCAGTTGACGCAGATTGTAGGCAGCCACAGCAAACCTCGGGGGAGAACGGATCAGGCATCCGGGCAATTTGCGCGCCACCCCTATCCGCTCGGGCAGCGATTTGTTGTGGTTGAACAATAACCACATGCGGCACCAGAAGGGAGATTGGCTACGTAGTTTTTTCTTGGCCTGCGAACACATTTTTACTGGTTTTCCACCGCTTGGGCCTGAGCGACTATCCAATACACAAGAATGTCCTCTGGAGCATCTGAACGTGTTCGAGCTTGAGTATTGGCAACGCAAGGCCGCTTCCCTGCGGTTTCCCGACCAGGCGGTGATCGGCGGCCAGCACCGCGCGGCGCAGTCGGGGCAGACTTTCGCCGCGATCAACCCTGCTACCGGGCAATGCCTGGCCAACGTTGCCGCTTGCGGCGAAGAAGACGTGAACGCGGCGGTGCGTAATGCGCGGCAGGTCTTCGAGGCGGGCACCTGGGCGGCGCGCCCGCCGACCGAACGCAAGCAGGTGCTGTTGCGCCTGGCCGACTTGATCCTCGAAAACCGTGAAGAGCTGGCGCTGCTCGACTCGCTGAACATGGGCAAACCCGTCGCCGATGCCTACAACATCGACGTGCCGGGTGCCGCTGGAGTGTTCCGCTGGTACGCCGAAAGCCTCGACAAACTCTACGATCAGGTCGCGCCGAGTGCGCAGAATGTGCTGGCGACCATTACCCGCGAAGCCCTCGGCGTGGTGGCTGCCGTGGTGCCGTGGAATTTCCCCCTGGACATGGCGGCGTGGAAACTCGCCCCGGCCCTGGCCGCCGGTAACTCGGTGATCCTCAAGCCGGCCGAGCAGTCGCCGTTTTCCGCCCTGCGCCTGGCTGAACTGGCGCTGGAAGCCGGTGTACCTGCGGGTGTGTTGAACGTGCTGCCGGGCCTCGGCGAGCAGACCGGCAAGGCCCTCGGCCTGCACCCGGACGTCGACTGTCTGGTGTTCACCGGCTCCACCGAAGTCGGCAAATATTTCATGCAGTACTCGGCCCAGTCGAACCTCAAGCAGGTGTGGCTGGAATGCGGTGGCAAGAGTGCGAACCTGGTGTTTGCCGATTGTCAGGACCTGGATCTGGCGGCCGAGAAAGCCGCATTCGGCATCTTCTTCAATCAGGGTGAAGTCTGCTCGGCCAACTCGCGGTTGCTGGTGCAGCGCTCGATCCATGACGAATTCGTCGAACGCCTCAAGGCCCAGGCCGAACGCTGGTTGCCGGGGGATCCGCTGGACCCGTCGAGCGCCGCCGGGGCCATCGTCGACAGCCGTCAGACCGCGCGCATCATGAAGTTCATCCAGCAGGCCGAGCAGCAAGGCGCGAGCAAAGTCTGTGGCGGTCGACAGTCGATCTTCAACGGCTCCGACAACTTCATCCAGCCGACGATTTTTACCGGTGTGACCCCGGACATGCCGCTGTTTCGCGATGAAGTGTTCGGCCCGGTACTGGCCGTCACGGCGTTCGACGATGAGGCCCACGCCTTGCAACTGGCCAACGACAGCGTCTACGGTCTGGCGGCTTCGCTGTGGACCGACGACCTCAATCGCGCTCACCGTGTGGCGAGACAATTGCGGGCCGGTACGGTGTCGGTCAACAGCGTCGATGCGCTGGACGTGACCGTGCCTTTTGGCGGCGGCAAGCAGTCGGGTTTCGGTCGCGACCTGTCCCTGCATTCATTCGATAAATACACCCAGTTGAAGACCACCTGGTTTCAATTGCGCTGATAACAAAACGGAGAACTGGCGATGACCACACCACGTGACACCCGCGACTATCAGGCCGCCGACGCTGCGCACCACATCCATGCGTTCGTCGATCAGAAAGCCCTCAACGACGAGGGGCCACGGGTGATGGTCCGTGGCGAGCGCCTGCACCTGTGGGACAACGATGGCCGGCGTTACCTCGACGGCATGTCCGGGCTGTGGTGCACCAACCTCGGTTACGGGCGCAAGGACCTGGCCTTTGCTGCGAGCCGGCAGCTGGAACAGCTGCCGTACTACAACATGTTTTTCCACACCACCCACCCGCAGGTGATCGAACTCTCCGAGTTGCTGTTCAGCCTGCTGCCGGGTCACTACAGCCACGCGATCTATACCAACTCCGGCTCCGAAGCCAACGAGGTGTTGATCCGCACGGTGCGGCGTTACTGGCAGGTACTCGGCAAGCCCGAGAAGAGAATCATGATCGGCCGCTGGAACGGTTACCACGGTTCGACCCTGGCCGCGACGGCACTGGGTGGCATGAAGTTCATGCACGAAATGGGCGGCATGATTCCGGACATCGAGCACATCGACGAGCCGTACTTCTTTGCTCATGAGGGCAACCTGACGCCGGCGGAATTCGGTCTGCGTGCAGCACAGCAACTGGAAGCGAAGATTCTCGAGCTGGGCGCCGGCAAGGTCGCAGGCTTCATCGCCGAACCGTTCCAGGGCGCGGGCGGGATGATCTTCCCGCCTGAAAGCTACTGGCCAGAAGTCCGGCGTATCTGCCGCAAGTACGACGTGCTGCTGTGCGCCGATGAAGTGATCGGTGGCTTTGGTCGTACCGGCGAATGGTTTGCCCATGAGTACTTCGGTTTCGAGCCGGACACCCTGTCCATAGCCAAGGGGCTGACCTCGGGCTACATCCCCATGGGCGGCTTGATCCTGTCGAAAAAAATGGCCTCGGTGCTGGTGGAGCAGGGCGGTGTGTTTGCTCACGGCCTGACCTATTCCGGGCACCCGGTGGCGGCAGCGGTGGCGATTGCCAACCTCAAGGCCTTGCGCGATGAAGGCGTGGTGACGCGGGTCAAGGATGACATCGGCCCGTACCTGCAACAGTGCCTGCGCGAAGTGTTCGGCAAGCACCCGCTGGTGGGGGACATCCAGGGCACCGGCATGGTCGCGGCGTTGCAACTGGCCGAAGACAAAAACAGCCGCAAGCGTTTCGCCAACGAGAACGACATCGCCTGGCGCTGCCGTACGATTGGTTTTGAGGAGGGCGTGATCATTCGCTCGACCTTGGGCCGGATGATCATGGCGCCAGCGTTGATTGCCAGTCGTGAAGAGATTGATGAGCTGATTGCCAAGACCTTGAAAGCGGTGGACCGTACGGCGCAGGAATACGGCCGGCTCTGATATCGCCTGAAGGTCCTGCGGACCTTATTCGCGAGCAGGCTCGCTCCCACATTGGATTTGTGCCGATCTCGGTAATGAGGTCGGCATAGAACCCCTGTGGGAGCGAGCCTGCTCGCGAATACTATTGACCATTCAACACATTTTTCATGGCTTGCACTGACCTTGTGCATCCTCGCCATTGCCGCCTTTTAGCAGTGCGCGTTAACGAGTTTTTTCATCGTTCGCATCCACATATTTCCTCATTTTCCTAATCCCGCCCTTGGGCCAACATCGATCTCCCCAGCCAGCCCAATGCTGCACGCCGAAGGGTCCATCAGAGACCACAGGCCGCAGCTGCATGAGGGCCGTTGGCCGTACTGCCCATGACAAAACCAAATCAACAGCTTTGGGAGTGCTCCATGATCAAGTCCTTGCTTACCCGCGTTGCCCATCCACTGGCGGTCACCGCCATCGCCGCGACGGTCGCCACCAGCGCCCAGGCCGGCACCCTGTCCATCGGTCATACCACCTGGGTCGGCTACGGCACCCTGTACCTGGCCCAGGACCTTGGCTACTTCAAGGAAAACGGTTTGACCGTCGAGTTGCCGGTGGTCGAGGAAGCGGCGATGTACATGGCCGCACAGGCTTCCGGCGAGTTGTCCGGCTCGGCGTCGACCATCGACGAGGTGCTCAAGTACCGTCCGCAATTCTGCTTCAAGGCCGTGGCCGCGCTGGACGACAGCCATGGTGGCGACGGCGTGCTGGTCGGCAAGGACGTCAAGAGCCTGCAGGAACTCAAGGGCAAGGCCGTTGCGGTCAACGAAGGTTCGACCTCGCAGTTCTGGCTGTCGTATCTGCTGAAAAAACACGGTATGAGCATGAGCGACATCACCGTGCAGAACATGACGGCCGACGACGCCGCCACCGCGTTCATCGCCGGTCGCGTACCGGCCGCCGTGACCTGGGAACCGCACCTGTCGATGGTTCGCGACAAGCAGCAGGGCAAGGTGCTGATCGACAGCAGCAGCACGCCGGGGGTGATCGTCGACGTGGTCGCACTGAACTGCACGGTCATCGAAAAGCAGCCGGAAGACGTCAAGGCACTGGTGGCCGGTTTGTATAAAGCCGTGCAGTACACCAAGGATCATCCACAGGAAGCCTACAAAATCATGGCCAAGGGCGTTGGCGGTTACCTGGCCGATCCGAAGGCGCTGGAAGCCGCCGCCCAGGGCGTGCGCTTCTACGATCAGGCCATGAGCGAAAAACTCCTGGGTGCGCCGGGCAAACCGGGTGACAGCGCGCCGCTGATCAAGCTGGCCAACGAGACCGCCAGCGAGCTGCAAGGCAAGCCCTACAACGTCAGCAATGACGACCTGATCGACAACCGCTTCGTCACCCCGCTCTAGGAGGCTGCATGTTCAAGCGCAATTCATGGCTGAGCCGCTGCATCACGCCCAAGACCGGTCTGCCGGTCTCGGTGATCTGGAGCGCGAGCGGTCTTGCCTGGGTGCTGTTGGTCGGCCTGTGGGCCGGCTTGTCCTACGGTGGCGTGGTGCCGGGCATGTTCCTGCCGACGCCGGGTGCGGTGGTCGAGGCCTCCGTGCGCCTCGGTCGCGACGGCACTCTCGGCCAGCATGTGTGGGCCAGCGTCGAAGTGGTGATGGTCGGCTTCATCGTGTCGTCCCTGGTGGCAGTGCCGCTGGGACTGTTGATGGGCAGCTTCCGCATCGTCCAGGCCTTTCTTGAGCCGCTGGTGAATTTCATTCGTTACCTGCCGGTGACCTCGTTCGTGCCGCTGTTCATCCTGTGGATTGGCATCGGTCTGGAGCAACGGGTGTCGGTGATCATTTTCGGCGTGTTCTTCCAGCAACTGGTGATGATCGCGGACGTGTCCAAAGGCATCTCCAAGGATCTGATCAACGCCTCCTACACCCTCGGTTCCAATCGCCGCGATGCGGTGCTGCACGTGATCGCCCCGGCTTCCCTGCCGGGCGTGCTCGACACCCTGCGCGTGACCATGGGCTGGGCCTGGACTTACCTGGTGGTGGCTGAACTGGTCGCCGCTTCCAGTGGCCTGGGTTACCTGAGCCTCAAGGCCATGCGTGGCTTCCAGGTGGATGTGATTTTCCTCGCCATCGCGATCATCGGCCTGCTGGGCCTGGTCACCGATCAGCTGTTCCGTTTCCTACGCCTGAGGATTACCGCATGGGCTCAGTAACTGCCGCCACTCATCGTTTTGTCGCCCCTCAGGCTGCCCCGGTGAACGCGCCTCGGCTGCAGGTGGACAAGGTCAGCCTGCGTTACAAGAAACCCGATGGCGGCACGTTCACCGCGTTGGAGGAGGTGTCGTTCGAAGTGCCGGACCAGCAATTTGCGGTACTGGTGGGGCCTTCGGGTTGCGGCAAGTCGAGTCTGCTGTACCTCACCGCCGGCCTGGCCGAACCGACCTCGGGCGAGATTTACGTCGGCGGCCAGCAGGTGGAAGGCCCCGGTGCGGATCGCGGCATGGTGTTCCAGAGCTACACGCTGTTCCCGTGGTTGACGGTGCGCCAGAACGTCGAATTCGGTCTCAAGCGGCGCGGCATGCCGGCGGCGCAACGCAAGGACATCGTCGATTACTACGTCAATGAGGTGGGCCTGAGCGGCTTCGCCGACAACTACGCCAAGCAGTTGTCTGGCGGGATGATGCAACGCGTGGCGATTGCCCGCGCGCTGGCCAACGACCCGCAGATCCTGCTGATGGACGAGCCCTTCGGTGCCCTCGACAGCCAGACGCGCCTGCAAATGCAGCAGTTGTTGCTGCGGGTGTGGGGCAACAGCAAGAAGACGGTGTTGTTCGTGACCCACGACATTGACGAGGCGATCCTGCTCGGCGACCGGGTCTACGTCATGGGCGCCAGACCGGGGCGGATCAAGCAGATTCTGGACGTGCCGATCGAGCGTCCGCGCAACCTGGACATGGTCATGGAGCGCTCGTTCATCGAGATGAAGCGCGAGATCTTCGGGCTGCTGCATGACGATCTGGAGGAGGTGCATTAATCCCGATTCCAGCCCGTGCACCATCCCTGTGGGAGCGAGCCTGCTCGCGAAGGCGTAGTGTCAGTCAATATTGATCTGTCTGACACACCGCAATCGCGAGCAGGCTCGCTCCCACAGGTTTTGCATCTGACTTGAGTGAGGTGCTACGGCGCAGCCGGCAACAGGAACCGGGCAATCACCGGCAAGTGATCGGAGATGCGCAACGTATCATCCTGCCGCACCATCGCCTCGACCCGTTTGATCCGCGGGCTGTAGAACAGGTAGTCGACGGTCCGGTCCGGGCCGTTCAGCCCGGGATCGTTCGGGTAATGGGTCAGCCAGCGTTCGCGGTCGATACCACTGGCTTCGTTGTTGGTCGGGATCATCGGGTACTTGTCCCACAGGATGTGCAACGGACTGTCGGCGGAGTAGGGCGTGCGTTGCGCATCGGGCAGGCGTCGATACTGGCCAAGCGGCAACAGGTTGAAATCCCCACCGATCAGCCACGGCGTGCCACGGCTTTCGAATTTATCGAGAGTCCTGGCCACGGCGGTCACCTGGTTTTGCGAGGTATTGTCGGCTTGGGTCGCACGCTCCAGATGGGTATTGAACACCGCCAACTGCCCGCCATCACTCAACGGCAAGTAGCTCACCAGCAAAGCGTTTTTGGGTTTGAACTGGCGGCTGAGCGAATTGCCCGAGGTGATGGGCAGTTGCAGGCGTTCGGCATGTTCGATCTGGTAACGGCTCAGCGTCGCCAGTTGCCGTCCGACACTGCCGAAGATATGCGGGTTCGGCACGAAGTCGGCCTTCCAGTCGAAGGCGCTGGCGCCACAGGGATACAAGTCGGCGAGCCGTTCTTGCAGCAGTTTGAGCTGGTGCTGGTAATCGCTGGCCTTGGCGCCGTCATCCAGCTCTTGCAGCAGCACAATGTCCGGTTGTTCGTCGCGAATCACCCGCGCCACTTCGTCGAGGCTGAAAGCCATGTCTTCCGCTGTGGGGCGTTCGTCGGTACCGGCGGCCAGGTCATTCCAGAACACATAACGCTTGCCGGCCAGGTACTGGACGTTCCAGGTCATCACCTTCAGCGCCTGTCCGGGGACCAGGGTGGGGGCCTGGGCACTGCAACTGACGGGCAACACTTCTTTGGCGTCGGGGCGCCAGGTCAGGCTGTAGATCATCGCGGCGATCAGGCCGATCATGATCAGCAGGCCCAGCAGGGTGTAGCGCAGTAGACGGGTCATGGCTCGGCTTATTAGCGTTACAGGATTGTTCCCGAGCATACCCGAGAGCGATGGTCGCGCCCAAGGTCAGAGCGAGCTGTCATTTCTCTCAGGCAACGGGTTGATCAACATGAACAGCCGGAACAGCACCACGCTGGTAAACAGCTGAAGGAAGCTGTGGGCACTGTCGATCAGTAGTGAGACCACCGGGTTCTGAGGTTCCGGGTACGCCGCCAGCGTCACGCCCTTGAGCAGCCACAACGGTCCCATCACACACAGAATGCACAGCAGAATGCGCAGGAAGTGACCGCTGGTCAGACGCAGGCTTTCCTTCATGGCCGCCAGCGGCGCCAGGCCGCGCAACACCAGCAGGTATTCGCCAAACGCCAGGGTCACCATCAGGTAGATGCCCGGCAGGAAATACAGCGACAGGCCCAGCAGAATCAGCACGGTATTGAGCGCCGTCAGCAGAGCGAATCGCGGCCACAGGCTCGCCGCCATCGTCAGCAGGTCGCGGTTGCGCGGCGACTCGCCTCGGCTGCGGGCGTCGAGAAACAGAATCAGCGCGGCGGTGTACAGCGGGTACACCAGCAGGCCGACGATCACGCTGATGCCGGGGAAACTGTCCGGCTCCGTGGAGTGATCGACCACTTGTTGCAGCAGCGCCTCAAGCATCACCAGCGGCAGGCACAGCTGCACGATCTGGCCCAGATTGCGCTTGAAGAAATACAGGGAGTCACGCAGGACATCTAACGGATTCATCAGTGGGTATCGCAGGTTGGAAGCAGTGGCTCACTTTAACCGATGAAGTACTCGGGGACGCAAACGTAAACGTTCGGTAAAGGTCATTGAAACATCTTGTTTCAGCCTCCATTAAGGTCGAGCACCTTATCCTCAGTGGAAAAGGGCAACGATTTCCCCCGGCAATCTACGAGGTCGCCATGAACAGCGAAGAACAAACCCTGATCGATGGACTGTTTTCCCGGCTGCAACAGGCCGAAACGGACTCAGCCCCGCGCGACGCCCAGGCCGAGGCGCGGATCAAGGAACACCTGACGCGCCAGCCGGCGGCAGGTTATTTCATGACCCAGGCGATTCTGGTGCAAGAGGCGGCGATCAAGAGCCTCGATGAACAGAACAGGCAACTGACCGGGCAAGTCCAGCAGTTGCAGGCCGAACTGCAACAGGCCAAGGCTCAGGCAACCCCGGCTCCGGCTCCGGGTAGCGGTGGCTTTTTGTCGAGCATCTTTGGCGGCGGCTCTCGTGAGCCACAACCCGCGCCAACCCAGAGCGCATCGTCGTCGAGCGGTGGCTGGCGTGAGCCGGGACGCTCGTCGTTCGGTGCGCAACCACCACAGCAGAATTTCGGCGCGCCGCCGCAAAACTTTCCACAGCAGGGCTATGCACCGCAGCAACAGGCTCCGGCAGCGGCCGGCAGCAGTTTCCTCGGTGGAGCGCTGAAAACCGCGGCCGGCGTGGCGGGTGGCGTGATGCTGGCACAAGGCATCAGCAGCCTGTTCCATCACAATCAGCAACCGGAAGTCGTCGAAGTCATCAAGGAAGAGCCGGCCCAGGTCAACGACCAGGGAAACAATGGCTGGGGCGATGACCAGCGCGTGGCCGGTAACGATTCCTGGAGCAACGATCAGGGCGGGTTCAGCGACGCTGATTACAGCGATGACAACTCATCGCTCTTCGGCGGCGACGACGATTCCTTCGTCTGACCCATATGTGGCGAGGGAGCAAGTTCCCTCGCCACATAGCCGATTATTCGCGGAACAATCCTTCGGGCTGGCATACTGGGCGACCTTTCGGGCCTGGTGCCTGATTCAGCCTTGAGGAAAGCCGGTGAAAAAAATCGCAGTGTTCGCCGATGTCCAGAACCTCTACTACACCGTGCGTCAGGCTTATGGTTGCCACTTCAACTACGCCGCACTGTGGGCTGACATCAGCAAACAGGGCGAGATCGTCGAGGCCTACGCCTACGCCATCGATCGCGGTGACAGTAAACAGCAGCAGTTTCAGCAGATCCTGCGCAACCTCGGTTTCACCGTAAAGCTCAAGCCGTACATCCAGCGCAGCGATGGTTCGGCCAAGGGCGACTGGGACGTGGGCATTACTCTCGACATCATGGATGCCGCCGACCATGTCGATGAAATCGTCCTGGCCTCCGGCGACGGTGATTTCGACATGCTGCTCGAACGCATCATCAGCAAACACGGGGTACAGGCGGTGGCCTACGGTGTACCGGGCCTGACCGCCAACTCGTTGATCCGCGCCGCCAGCCGTTACGTGCCAATCGAAGGCGCGTTGTTGCTCAAGAATTGATTTTTACGGAGTTGAACCAGGTTTGGAACGCATAGCAGTCATCGACTTTGAAACCACCGGGATCTCCCCGAGCAGCAGCTGCCGGGCCACGGAAATCGCCGTGGTGATCCTTGAACAGGGGCGCATCGTCGAGCGTTACCAAAGCCTGATGAACGCCGGCGTGCGCGTCCCGGCCTTCATCGAGCAACTCACCGGCATCAGCAACGCCATGCTGCGCAGCGCGCCGTCGGCGGAGCAGGTGATGAACGAAGTGAATGAGTTCGTCGGCTGCACCCCGTTGCTCGCGCACAATGCCGCGTTCGACCAGAAGTTCTGGGACTTCGAACTGGGGCGGATCAAACGCACCCGCTTGCAGAACTTTGCCTGCTCGCTGCTGCTGGCCCGCCGGCTGATGCCCGCCGCGCCGAACCACAAACTCGGCACCCTGACCACGTTCGCCAACCTGCCCCACACCGGCAAGGCGCACCGGGCCATGGCCGATGCCGAGATGGCGGCTAACCTGACGGCGCACTTGGCCGAAGAGTTGCGCCAGAAGCATGGTCTGCGCGAGCTGTCCCATGACTTGCTGTGCAAGTTGCAGAAGGTCCCTGCGGCGAAAGTGGGCGAGCATCTCAAGCGCTATCGCGGCTTTTGAATACACCGCGTAACCCCCTTGGACTGCCCCCAAAATGTTGGACGGTCTACTGCCACATGCCCACGGATTGAGTCCTGTACTCCACAGGGCTCAGTCCACCGAGCTTTGATTTGATCCGGTCATGATTGTAGTAACTGATGTACTCG
>NZ_JAHBDJ010000064.1:0-13159 GCF_019956375.1 Pseudomonas sp. GL-R-19
GCTCGCGATGGTGTGTCAGCCGACACCAAGGTAGCTGACACACCTTCGCGAGCAGGCTCGCTCCTACAGGGGATCTTCAGTGTCCCTGATGACTGAATTCAACTTTTGATTTGACGTGCCGTTAAAGCTTTCAACCACGCCAACAAAATCAAAAGAGTGAACGTCATGCGCATGAGCCTCAAGGCTAAAGTCCTGTCCCTTGCCGTCCTCCCGGTGTTGCTGTTTGCGCTGGTCATCAGCCTGACCACGCTGTTCATTCTGCAGGATCAGGCGCGCAAGGAAGTGGAGCAGACCCGCGAGCGCCTGCTCAGCGATGCCAAGGCGACCTTGCAAAGCTACGTGGCCGTGGCCATGACCACGATCAAACCGCTCTACGACGCGGCCGCCCCCGGCGATGAGGCGGCGCGGGCCCAGGTGATCAAGCTGCTGTCGAGCATCACCTATGGCAAGGATGGCTACTTCTTCGGCTACGACTCCAACACCGTGCGCCTGTTCAAGGCCAACAGCCCCGAAGGCGTGGGCCAGAGTTTCAAGGACAACCGCGACCCGAACGGTGTCTACGTCAACCGCGACCTGGTGAAAGTCGCCAGGGACGGTACGCACTACCTGCAATACAGCTCGCCCTTGCCCGGCAACACCCAGGTGCTGGTGCCCAAGCTCGGCTACACCGAATACCTGTCGAAGTGGGACATGGCGGTCGGTACCTCGGTCAATCTCGACGGCATCGAAGCGCAAGTGGCGGTGGTCGAGGCCAAGGTCCAGGAGCGCATGCAAGGCATGGTGCTGAGCATCGTCGGCGTGGCGCTCGTGGTGCTGCTGGTGATCGCCGCTGCCGGGATGTTGCTGGCCAACACCATTCTGCGTCCGCTGCATCTGATGAAAGCCAACCTCGACGACATCGCGGCAGGTGAGGGCGACCTGACCCGCCGCTTGACGATCACCAGCCAGGACGAACTCGGTGAACTGGCCGGCTCCTTCAACCGTTTCGTCGACAAGATCCACGGGCTGGTGCGGCAGATCACCGAAATGACCTCGCAACTGACCGGACTGGTGAATCAGGTGTCCGACCAGGCCAACCGTTCGGACCAGGCCATGGAACGCCAGCGTCACGAAACCGATCAGGTGGCCACGGCCATCAACGAAATGTCGGCGGCGGCCCAGGAAGTGGCCAAGAGCGCGCAGAACGCCGCGGTGGCTGCCCAGCAGACCGACGAAGAAGGCCAGGCGGCCAAGCGTGTGGTGGCCGGCAGCATCGAGAAAATTCATGCGCTGGTGGACGACATCCGCAGCAGCGGCGTGTCCCTGGACAGCCTGCAAAAGGACGTGTCGTCGATCGTCAGCGTGCTCGGGGTGATTCGTTCGATTGCCGAGCAGACCAACCTGCTGGCGCTCAACGCGGCCATCGAAGCCGCCCGTGCCGGCGAGGCCGGGCGCGGCTTTGCGGTGGTGGCCGATGAAGTGCGGGCGCTGGCCAGCCGCACGCAAACCAGCACCCAGGAAATCCAGGGCATGATCGACCGCTTGCAGGCCGGTACCCGGTCGGCGGTGGAGGCGATGCGTCGTTCCAGCGAGGCCGGCGACGGCACCTCGGCCCAGGCCAACGAGGCGGGGGCTTCGCTGGACACCATGGCCCAACTGATCGCGACCATCAATTCGATGAACGCGCAGATCGCCAGTGCTGCCGAAGAACAGACCGCCGTGGCCGAAGAGATCAATCGCAGCGTGCATCAGATTGCCGTGGCGGTGGACAGCGTCGCCGACGAAACCCAGCTCGGCGCGCAGACTTCGCGCAGCCTGGCCGACCTCGGTCAGCGCCTGGGCGGTCTGGTCGGGCAGTTCCGGATCTGATTAAAACATTTGTGGCGAGCGAGCTTGCTCGCCACAAAAGATCGCAGCCTGCGGCAGCTCCTACACTTACTGTGTGCATCTGAGCACTGGCGACCACACAAGAGGAGTCAGCCCCATGATTGACCGCGAAAGTATCTGCGATTGCCCGAAATGTTCCTGCAAACTCGGTGAACATCCGATTGCCCGTCACGGCAAGCACTATTGCTGCGAAGCCTGTGCCAAGCATCACGAGCATGGCGAAGCGTGCGCTTCCCAAGGCTGCAAGTGTGCCCACTGAAAATCACGGCACACACAAAAGTGGAGCCTGGTCTGGCTCCACTTCCAGTCCGATCAGGCACTCGGCGCTTTTGCTGATGCTCCCCGATAGCGTGTCCAGACCGTAGTCCAGCCGCGCAGGGCTGCCGACAGGTGTCGCGCTCATTTTCTTTCTGCCCGATCCTGATGGTTGCCAGTGATCAGTTCGTCGGCCGCCACTTGACGTTTTCCACGCCAAATTTTTCCGCCATCGGCTTGCTGGTCTTTTGCACTTTCTCGCGTCCGAAACGGGGGATTCGCCCCACCCCTGCGTCGCAGCTCGCCCAATGCCAGGCTTCTGCGTTATCCATTTTTTCCAGGCGGATAATGAATGATTTCGGAGCGCCATGGAGGGTGTACTCGATGACGAATAATTTTGCATTGTTCATAAAGCTCCGGTTCCTCCCTGTTGTACATAAAAGGATCGCGCGCCATCTGGAAAATTCATTCGGTTTGTCGGACGGCGGCGGTTGCTGGCGACAAGTTCGGTGCCTCGTTACCATGGGGCCTTCCCGCCCCCCAATGAACATAGACCATGGCCCTCGCCGCACCACCTGACCTGAGTGACACCGATGTGCCCGTGCAACCGCTGGCTCGCACCTATCCGCGCGGGTTGTACATCGAACCTCACGAGCACGTCTGGGGCCAGTTGCTGTTTGCGATGAGCGGGGTAATGTGGGTCGAGACGCCGCACGAGGCGCTGGTGGTGCCGCCGCAGCGGGCGGTGTGGTTGCCGCCCGGCGTGCCCCACGGGATTCGCGTGGTGTCCGACCTGCAAATGCGCAATATCTACTTGCGTCCATCCCTGGCGGCGACCCTGGATGACAGCGTGCAAGTCATTGAGGTCGGCGGTTTGCTGCGCGAGCTGATCGTCGGCCTGGTGGAGCAGGGCAACGACGGGCCGCCCGACTATTACGACGCGCTGGTGGGGCTGGCGCTGCTGGAACTCAAGCGCGCCAGGCGTTCGCTGCTGAAAATCCCGCTGCCGGACGATTCCGACCGGCGATTGATGAATTTGTGTCAGGCGGTCATGGCTGCGCCATCACTGGATATTCCTTTCGAACAACATGCAGATAACGCCGGAGCCAGCGTGCGCACCCTGGCGCGGCTGTTCAAGGACGGTCTGGGCATGGGCTTCGCCGAGTGGCGGCGTCAGGTGCAACTGGCGACGGCGGTGGCCGAGTTGATCCAGGGCGTACCGGTCAGTGCGATTGCCCGGGAGCTGGGCTATTCGCCAAGCAGCTTCAGTGACATGTTTCGTCGTGAGCTGGGTGTCGCCCCCTCGCAGTTTCCTGCGGCGCAACGCCAGGACTGAGTTCACAGGCGCCGTGCTTTGGCCGAAATTCAGAAGCACTTGGCCGATGCTCAAAGGTGTCGCCCTCTAGACTCAGCGCATACCTCAATTGCCCCCGGAGTCTGTCATGAACCTCCTCATGTCACTGGCCATCGGTCTGGGCGTCGGTCTGCTCTACGGCGCCCTGGATTTTCGTTCCCCCGCACCCCCGGCAATCGCGTTGGTAGGCCTGCTTGGCATGCTCGCCGGCGAAAAGCTCTGGCCGATGGGCCGAGAACTGGTGGCTGGCTGGGTCTCCTGAACCCTTCCTTTATTCAATGGACACGCCCATGAAAGCTCTGCAATTCGACAAAACCGGTGATCTCTCGGCCCTGCGCTACGTCGAGGTGCCGACCCCCGTGCCCGGCGCCGATGAAGTGCTGGTCGAGATCAAGGCCGCAGGTCTCAACCCCAGCGATGTGAAGAACGTGCTGGGACGTTTTCCCTACACCACCTTGCCGCGAATTCCCGGTCGGGATTTTGCCGGGGTGGTCGTGGCCGGCCCGCAGGCGCTGATCGGCCGGGAAGTCTGGGGCACAGGGCGGGAACTGGGCTTTTTCGCCGACGGTTCCCACGCGCAGTTCGTCAAGTTGCCGGCCAATGGCGTGGCGCTCAAACCCACGCACCTGAGCTTCGCCCAGGCCGCCAGCCTCGGCGTCCCGTACACCACGGCGTGGGATGCGCTGGAGCGCAGCCTGGTGACGGCCGAAAGCCGATTGCTGGTCATCGGTGGCGGGGCGGTCGGCAGTGCCGCGCTGGCTCTGGCCAAGGTGCGTGGTGCCCGGGTGCTGGCGGCCGCGCGACGTCCGGAACAGGTCAAGGACTTGCAGGATCAGGGCTATCAGACCCTGCAACTGGATAAACCCGAAGACCTCGGGGCTCAGGTCAACGCCGTGTTCGCTGGCGGCGCCGACGTGATTTTCGACACCACCGGATTCTGGTTGCCGGCCTCGGTACCCGCCCTGGCCGCGTTCGGCCGTATCGCGATCATCGCAGCGCCCGTGGACGGTCACGTGCAGTTGCCGGCCTTGGCGTTGTATCGCAAGGGTGGCTCAGTGGTGGGGATCAACTCGTTGCTGTACGGGGTACAGGCCTGTGCGGCGATGCTCGAGCAGTTCGGCAAGTTTTTCGATCAGGATCTGTTGCCGTTGCCCCAGGGCCTGTTCGAGTCGCCTTTGGCTGAAGGCCTGGAGCGTTATGCCGAAGTGAATCAAGGCAGCGGTGACAAGGTGATTCTGCTGCCATAACCGCTCCCACAATGTCCGCAGCCGCGCAACGCCTTGCGCCGGCCTCGCTCTGTTAGAATCGGCCCCATTGACCCAATGAGGTGCCCCCATGAGCGAACCGATTCGCCTGACCCAGTACAGCCATGGCGCTGGATGCGGTTGCAAGATTTCCCCCCAGGTGCTGGAAGTGATCCTGGCCGGCAGCGGGGCGCAGAACCTCGACCCGAAACTCTGGGTCGGCAACGCCTCGCGCGACGACGCGGCGGTGTATGCCATCGACGAAGAACGCGGCGTGGTCTCGACCACCGACTTTTTCATGCCGATCGTCGACGATCCCTTCGATTTCGGCCGAATTGCTGCCACCAATGCCATCAGCGACATCTATGCGATGGGCGGCGATCCGTTGATGGCGATTGCGATTCTGGGCTGGCCGGTGAACGTGCTGGCCCCGGAAGTTGCCCGGGAGGTGATACGCGGCGGCCGTGCGGTGTGTGACGAGGCGGGCATCCCGCTGGCAGGCGGGCACTCCATCGACGCGCCAGAACCGATCTTTGGCCTGGCCGTCACCGGTCTGGTGGAAAAGCGCCACATGAAGCGCAACGACACCGCCACCGCCGGTTGCCTGCTCTACCTCACCAAGCCCCTGGGCATCGGCATCCTCACCACCGCCGAGAAAAAGGGCAAATTGCGCAGCGCCGACATCGGCCTGGCCCGGGACTGGATGTGCACCCTGAACAAACCCGGCAGCCGCTTCGGCAAGCTCGACGGCGTGACCGCGATGACCGACGTCACCGGTTTCGGCCTGCTCGGGCACCTGGTGGAAATGGCCGACGGCAGCCAGCTCACGGCGCGCATTGAATATGACCGCGTACCGCGCCTGCCGGGGGTCGAATATTACCTGGAACAGGGCTGCATACCGGGCGGGACGCTGCGCAATTTCGACAGCTACGCCAGCAAACTCGGACGCCTTCAGGAACTGCACAAACGCGTGCTCTGCGACCCGCAGACCAGCGGCGGCCTGCTGATTGCCGTGACGCCCGAAGGCCGCGAGCAATTCCTTTCTGTGGCCGCTGAGCTGGGCCTGAGCCTGGAACCGATCGGTGAACTGGTCGAGCGACAGAGCAACGCGGTCGAGGTGTTTTGATGTCTGTCGATTACACCGATTACCGCGGCATCTTCCTCAACGACCGGCCCATGATGGACACCCGCGCGCCGGTCGAATTCGACAAGGGCGCGTTTCCCGGCGTGATCAACCTGCCGTTGATGAATGACCATGAACGCCAGCGGGTCGGTACCTGCTACAAGCAGCACGGTCAGCAAGCGGCCATTGTGCTGGGGCATCAACTGGTGTCGGGCGCGGTCAAGGCCGAACGCATCCAGGCCTGGGCCGATTTTGCCCGGGCGCATCCGGATGGATTGCTGTATTGCTTTCGCGGCGGCCTGCGCTCGCAGATTGTCCAGCAATGGCTCAAGGACGAGGCCGGCATCGACTATCCACGGGTGGGCGGCGGCTACAAGGCCATGCGCACCTTCCTGCTGGACACCCTCGATCAAGCCGTGGCCCAGTGCGATTTCGTCCTGTTGGGCGGGATGACCGGCACCGGCAAGACCGAGGTGCTCACGCAACTGAACAACGGCGTGGACCTTGAAGGTCATGCCAACCATCGCGGCTCCAGTTTCGGCAAGCGCGCCACGGGCCAACCCTCGAATATCGACTTCGAAAACCGCCTGGCCGTGGACGTGCTGAAAAAACGCGCCCGGGGCATCGAGCAGTTCGTATTGGAAGACGAAAGCCGTGCGGTGGGCAGTTGTGCGCTGCCGTTGCCGCTGTACCAGGGCATGCAGCAGTTCCCGATGGTCTGGCTGGAAGACAGCTTTGAGGGTCGGGTCGAGCGGATCCTGCGCGACTACGTGGTGGATCTGTGCGCCGAATTCATCGGCGTGCATGGCGAGGAGGGCTTTGCGCTGTTTTCCGAGCGGTTGCTGGCGAGCCTGAACAATGTGCAGAAACGCCTGGGCGGCGAACGTCATCGGCGCCTGCTGGCTTTGATGGAAGAGGCATTGGCGGAGCAGGCCCGCAGTGGCGCGGTGGATCTGCACCGGGACTGGATCGAAGGGTTGCTGCGCGAGTATTACGATCCGATGTATGCGTTCCAGCGCGAGAAGAAAGACGCACGGATCGAGTTTTCCGGGGAGCGGGGGGCGGTGCTTGAGTATTTGCGCGAGCGAGTAAATCAGAAGGGTTGAAGTTGTTTTTGCTGGCCCCTTCGCGAGCAGGCTCGCTCCTACAGTCGATCTTCATCAAACACAGGTTTTGTGTTCGACGCAGATCCAGTGTAGGAGCGAGCCTGCTCGCGATGAGGTCCGATCAATCGACACACAACCTCAGGTCGGGCAAGTCTGAGAGCCATTATCCAGCCCTTGCTTGTACACATGGCTCTGCAAACTGGCCTTGCCGTCGTGCCAGGTCAGGGTCAGCACATACAGCGAGTCGTAATCACTGGACTCCCAGTCGTCGATGATCTTCGCATCCCGGCCGGTGGCTTCGCCGGCCACCGTGTTGATCAGCTCCGGCAGGTAGCCGTGGGACCAGGCGGTGTAGATGACCGAGTTGTGATACTTGCCCTGGAGCAGTTCTTCGGCCAGGTCATCGGTGTCGTTGGCGGAAAAATTGATGTTCACCGGCAGGCCCAGCTTGATGGCGGCGGGGCTGATGGTCATCAGGGGGCGGATGTAACTGTAGGAATTGTCGAACTCGCCTTCCTCGACGTTACGGGTCGGGTTGGCCGCAAACACATAGTTGGCGTTGCCGAACTTTTCCGGCAGCAGCGTCGCCAGGCCGATGGCGCGGTTCAGGCCCTGGCAATTGAGCTGGCCCAGGCCGCCGGCGGGTTTTTCCCCGTGGCGCAGGAAGACCAGCGTCTGGGTGCCATCCATCGGTTGGGCGCGGCTAGGGCCAGACTCCAGCGACAGGAACAACGCGCTGACTACCAACAAGGCGGGCAACAAAAGGTAAACGCGATGTTTAAAGCGTTGGGCAAAATTGAACAGGTTCATGAATAAAGGGATCTTCAGCACTATTCGGTTAAGGCTGACAAACCTTTACACCACGATTTGCCTGGTGCTTTCCATGTCGTTGAAACCGGTCCGTTTTCAAAGGAGTGGTGCTCTGAGTCCCCTGAACCCGTTTGGTTCGATTCCGGCCAAAAGCGCAGCAATGTACCGGTAACCTTCAACGGGTTGCAGCGAAGGATATCGACAGGATGTTTCGAATTTTTGGCTAAGGTACACCGGATGGTGTTGAAACCGGTCGTGATCTCTTTTGATCTCCTCTATCAGCGAGATTGATGGCTTCAAGGGATCGCTGAGTGGATATCTACATTATGATCGTCACTCTCAATGTCTTCGTGGATCCAGCCCATGACCGATTTGTCCGCATTCCCCATCACCCGCAAATGGCCTGCCCAATACCCGGAGTGGATTCAGCTGTACTCCTTGCCGACCCCCAACGGCGTTAAGGTCTCGATCATGCTCGAAGAGATCGGCCTGCCTTATGAACCGCACCGGGTAGGCTTCGACACCAATGACCAGATGTCCCCGGAATTCCTGTCGTTGAACCCCAACAACAAGATCCCGGCGATCCTCGACCCCCACGGTCCGGACGACCGGCCGTTGGCGCTGTTCGAGTCGGGGGCGATCCTGATCTACCTGGCCGACAAGAGCGGGCAATTGCTGGCCCAGGAATCGGCTGCGCGCTACGAAACGATCCAGTGGCTGATGTTCCAGATGGGCGGCATTGGGCCGATGTTTGGCCAGCTCGGGTTTTTCAACAAATTCGCCGGCAAGGACTACGAAGACAAGCGCCCCCGTGACCGCTACGTCGAGGAGAGCAGACGCCTGCTCAAGGTGCTCGACGGCCGGCTTGAAGGGCGCGACTGGATCATGGGCGAGCGCTACACCATCGCCGACATCGCCACCTTCCCGTGGGTGCGCAACCTGATCGGCTTCTACGAGGCCGGCGATCTGGTGGGCATTCAGAATTTCCCTAATGTCACGCGGGTGCTGGAGCGGTTCCTGGCACGGCCAGCGGTGATGCGCGGGTTGCAGATTCCGAGCCCGGTCGCGAGCTGATCCACCGCAAAACCTGTGGGAGCGAGCCTGCTCGCGAAGAGGCCGGCACATTCAACATCCATGTCGTCTGGCACTCCGCTTTCGCGAGCAGGCTCGCTCCCACAAGGTGATGTTGTGTTCTCAGGGAGTGCCAAAAAACGGCCGGATCCCGTGGTCACGGAAGTACCGTTCGATCACTTTCGGGTCCGCACATGTCTCGGCAATCGCCACGTAGGTATCGGGCCGCAGCAGATAAAAGCCGTTGCGCCCCAGGTTTGCCGCTTCGAACGCCGGCCGCCAGTCGAACACATGCAGCGGTAGGTGGTGCTCGTGGCACCAGGCGATCATCTCGTCGCTGGTGTCGCCATAGACATGCACTTGCCAGGTCAGGCATTTCAGCGACTCAAAGTTATCCCCCTCACCGTCATGGGCCCAGGGCAGGCGATCGCCGCCATGCACGTGCCCGGCAACGCCCGTGCTCAATGGCATGCCCCGATAATTCAGGGTGATCTGCGACACCGTGCGAAACAGGAACTGACGGGAGGTTTCGAACGAGGTCATTTTCGGTAACAAGAACGGGGCCAGGCGCGTACGCAGCAAATCGGCAATCGGCCCGTCGGCGGTGACGAAGGTGAAGACCCGGTCGGTGGTGGCCACCAGTTTGCGGGCGAAGGCGATGCGCTCGGTTTCATAGGTGTCGAGCAGTCTGGCCTCGGCACCGCCGCTCAACACGGCCGCGAGTTTCCAGGCCAGGTTGATGGCGTCGCCGATCCCGGTGTTCATGCCCTGGCCGCCCGCAGGACTATGGACGTGGGCAGCATCGCCCAGCAAAAACGCCCGGCCGTCGCGGAAGTGATCCGCCACCCGGTGATGCACGCGGTAGGTCGAAAACCAGTTCAGTTGCTCGATTTTCACCTTCATGTGCTCGATGGCCCGGCTGCTGACGTCCTCGAAGCGCAGGGTCTCGGCGTGTTCGGCGCGTTCGTCGCGCACCGTGCCGATCAAGCGCGCGCGACCACCGCTTCCCAGTGGGAACACGGCGAGGAAGTCCGCCTCATCGAGATCCACATGCAATTCGCCGTTGAATGTCGGGCCGCTGCCCTGCACGTCGGCGACGTAGAAAATCTGTTGGTAAGTCCCGCCGGGAAACCCGGTGTCGAGGGTCTTGCGCACAATCGACCGGGCACCGTCGCACCCGGCCAGGTAACAGGCCTGGCAGATTTCCTGTTGACCGTCAGGCAGGTGCAGCGTGGCCGTAATGCCGTCTGCGGTTTGCTCGAAACCTGTCAGTTCGGTGTTGCGTTCCACCGTGATACCGAAGGCTTCCAGGCGCTCGATCAGCAGCCGTTCGTGTTCGTCCTGCGGGAAGATTTCGAGAAACGAGTAGGGCGTCAGGCCCTCACCGATCTGAGACAGGGGCAGGTGCGCCACGGGCTCACCCTTGACCCAGAAGTTGCCGGCCTTTACTTGATGGCCGTTTTGCACCACGGCGTCGTCCAGTCCGAGCTGGCGATACAACTCCAGCGTCCGTGCCTGGACGGCCAGCGCCCGGGAGGTTGTGCCGGGGGCGGAGGTTTTGTCGACGATCCGCACGCGCACGCCCAGTTTGCTCAGCCACAACGCCAGGACCAGCCCGGTCGGGCCGGCGCCGACGATCAACACGTCGCTGCGGTGCATGAACCTGTCCTCCTCGCTATGTGGAACAAGTATGGTCCAGTCGGGGAGGGCGGCAACCATCGGACTGCCATGGCCGTAGCCGCTGACCTGCCATTGGTCGTATGGTTGGCCCGGACCAACGGATCAGATGGAACGACATGCAAATCAGATTGATCACAAGCGTCGCCGTGTTGCTGGTTTTGACCGGTTGCGGCAGTCAGCGGACCCAGGAGTCGACGACGCGCACCCCGGCCCAAGTGAAGGCAGAGATTGTGCGTTTGCTGCCGGCGAAAGCTGCCGATCCCCAGGGTTGGGCCACGGATATCCAGGTGGCGTTTACCGCGCAAGACATCTCGCCGACCACGCAAAACCTGTGCTCGGTGCTGGCCGTGACCGAACAGGAGTCAACCTTTCAGGTCGATCCGGGCGTACCGGGCCTGGGCAAGATCGCCCGCGACGAGATCGACCGCCGCGCCGCCAGGGCACACATTCCCGGCCTGCTGGTGAACGGTGCGTTAATGCTCGATTCGCCCAACGGCAAAAGCTACAGCGACCGCCTGAACGCCGCGCGCAGTGAAAAGGAACTGAGCGCGATTTTCGACGACTTCATCGACATGGTGCCGATGGGAAAAAAACTGTTCGGCGGCTTCAACCCGGTGCATACCGGCGGGCCGATGCAGGTCGGCATCGATTTTGCCGAGCAGCAGGCCAAGGGCTATCCGTATCCGGTGAAGGGTTCGATTCGCCATGAAGTGTTCACCCGGCGCGGCGGCATGTATTTCGGCATCGCGCATCTGCTTGGGTACCCGGTGAGCTACCCGCAGCCGCTGTACCGTTTTGCGGACTTCAACGCGGGTTGGTACGCCAGCCGTAACGCCGCGTTTCAGAACGCAGTGAGCCGGGCGTCCGGTATCCCGTTGGCGCTGGATGGCGATCTGGTGAACTACGGTTCGATCATGCCCGGCACCACGGAACTGGCCGTGCGCACCCTCGGCAAGCAACTGGACCTGCGCAATCCGACGATCCGCGAGCAATTGGAAGAGGGGAAAACCCTGGCGTTCGAAGACAGCAAACTCTATCGGCGGGTTTTCGAGCTGGCCGAACGGGCCGAGGGCCGGCCGTTACCCCGTGAGGTGTTGCCCGGGATCGTGCTGCAAAGCCCGAAAATCACCCGCAAACTCACCACCGCGTGGTTCGCCAAACGGGTCGATGAACGTTACCAGCGCTGCATGGCGCGGGCAGGGAAGTAATTGCGGTGCAAAAAAAGCATAAAAAACCCGGCGGGTGAGGCCGGGTTTTCGTCGAGTCCTGCGGTAAAGCACTGCATTCAGACAGCGCGGCTTTCGATCAGACGATCCGAACCGCCTTCAGCGACGCGGTTTTCCAGGAGTTTGTCGGAACCGCCTTCGGCGACGCGGTTTTCCAGGAGTTTGTCGGAACCGCCTTCGGCAACACGGTTTTGCAGGAGCTTGTCGGAGCCGCCTTCGGCAACGCGGTTTTCCAGGAGTTTGTCGGAACCGCCTTCGGCAACGCGATTTTGCAGCAGTTTGTCGGAGCCACCTTCAGCCACACGATTCTCGATCAGGCGATCGGAACCACCCTCGGCCACACGGCTTTCAATCAGACGATCCGAGCCGCCTTCAGCGACCACAGGTTGAGCAGAGGTAGCGGCGAAAGCGTTAACTGCGAAAACCGAGAAAGCGATGCTGAGGAGGGTCTGGCGTTTCATGATGGAGTGCTCCGGGGTGCTTGTGGGTGGGTATGGAGCAGATGTTACGCCGGGGATTTTTTAAGAGAACTTCATTGAGGTGATGGTGAGTATCGACGGCAATGATAGGGGCTGCGTCATACCTATTGTGAGCGTGATGATGCGATCGTCGGATGGCCGCGATGTGTCGGTTGGCGGCTTCTACACTGGATAGCTGGCGCGTTCCTCTGCCGGGACGGATGATGAGGCACTGCAGAGATCGCGGTGTGAAAGGAGACGTTTATGTACCAGCTCTACGGTTATCAGAACTCCGGTGCGGCGGCCATCGAAGCCGCCCTTGAACTCTGTGATGTTCCTTATCGCTTCATCGATGTCGAGGCGTCTGCAGAGGCGGCCCAGGCGCTGGAGAAACTCAACCCGCTCAAACAGATTCCGACCCTGCAGCTACCCGATGGCGGCGTCCTGACCGAGAGCGCGGCGATCCTGATTCACCTCGGGCTGACCTTTCCCGCGTCGGGGTTGTTGCCGTCAGACCCGGCCGAGCGGGCCCAGGCCATTCGCGGCATGGCGTACATCGTCAGCAATTGCTATGCGGCCATCGGCATCATCGATTACCCCGAACGCTGGCTGGCCGAGGCGGATGAGTCGTCCAGGCACAACCTCATGGAGGGCGCCCGCCGGCGCCTGCACTGGAGTTGGGAGGTGTTTGCCGATCAGTTCTCGGGCGAGTTGTACCTGGGCAGCGAGAAGCCAGGGGCGCTGGATGTGCTGGCGGCGGTGATCTCGCGATGGGCGGGTAGTCGGGAGCATTTGCGTAATGCCAGGCCCGGTTTTTTCGCCTGGCTGGAACGCATCGACCGCTACCCGGCGCTGACGCCGGTATTCGCCCGGCATTGGCCAGCCTGAACACCCAACCCCCCCTGTAGGAGCGAGCCTGCTCGCGATGGCGGCTTATCATTCAACATCTAAGTGACTGACATACCG
>NZ_JAHBDJ010000065.1:0-11656 GCF_019956375.1 Pseudomonas sp. GL-R-19
TGGCCGGTGTCTTTTTTTCAAACCGCGCTAGAACTTCTGTCCACATCGTTTTCGTCACCCTGACTGGTTTTTAGGGGATTCTAAACGAAGACCTTGAAAGGGCTGGCCGTAAGGGCGAAACCGCCAGAGGCCGTTACCGCAGAAACGGATATGTACACAGTCAACAAACGACAGGCCGGCTACCAGGCCGCCTCGATTCCCGACGGATCAAAGCTCAAACCGCAATTCAGGCCAGATCGGCGACGTACCCCGCTTTTGCGACTCAAGAATGGCCCGGCACAACGAACACAGACGCTGGTCCTGAAACACCCGGCGATCGACACTCGACCAGCGCGGCTGTGCCGGCAACAGGCTGCCACACAAGGTGCGATCCGCCGAACCGCCCAGCTCCAGTTGACGGGTTACCAGATGCACCCGCACTTCCTGGCAGGCGAACAGATCCAGCTGTTCGTCAGGCTCGATCAGTTGGTAGGCAAATAGTGACCAGGCAGGACGCGGCATCAGGGGCTCCAAATCGGGGGCGCCACCTTAGCCGAAAGCCTGCTTCTAGAAAAGTGTCATAACAGTGGTTTTAGAGTAGGCCAGACATTTTCCAGCAACTTGTCCTGGGCCCCGGCCGCCGGGTGTATGCCGTCGGCCTGCATCAAGTCCGGATGGCCGCCCACGCCGTCGAGGAAAAACGGCACCAGCGGGATCTTTTTCTCGTCGGCCAGGTTGCTGTAGACCTCGGCGAACGCCTTGGTGTAACGCGCACCATAATTGGGTGGCAATTGCATGCCGAGCAGCAACACCTTGGCACCGCTGGCACGGGAGCTGTCGATCATCGAAGCAAGATTTTGTTGCAATTGAGTTGGCAGCATCCCGCGCAGGCCGTCATTGCCGCCCAACTCGAGGATCACCAGTTCCGGTTTATGCTCTGCAAGCAGCGCGGGCAGGCGCGCCTGGCCTCCGGCACTGGTGTCGCCACTGATGGACGCATTGATCACTTTATCGTCGAAACCTTCGCGCCTGAGCCGTTGCTCAAGCAGCGACACCCACCCCAGCCGGGTATCCAGCCCGAAACCGGCGCTGATACTATCGCCAACGATCAGGACTGTACCCGCCGCTGCGTTTTGGGCCATGCACATCAAGGCCAGGCCAGCACTCAAAAACCAGACACGCATCGGACTCTCCATGGGCGCAAGCATTCTCATCGCGAAGGACCTTAGCAAAGTGGTCCCCAGCGCGGAAGGTGAACTGACCATCCTGCACCAACTCAGCCTGGAACTGAACCAGGGCGACAGCCTGGCCATCGTCGGCGCTTCGGGCTCCGGCAAGTCCACCCTGCTGGGCCTGCTTGCCGGCCTGGACCTGCCGAGCAGTGGCGAGGTCACTCTCGCCGGGCAAGGCCTGAGCAACCTCGATGAAGACCAGCGTGCGCGCATCCGCGCCGAGCACGTGGGTTTTGTCTTTCAATCGTTTCAGCTGCTCGACAGCCTCAATGCCCTGGAAAACGTCATGTTGCCACTGGAGCTCGATGGCCGCAAAGACGCCCGCGAACGCGCCACCCAATTGCTGCAACGGGTGGGACTGGGCCAACGCCTGACTCACTCGCCGCGCCAGCTCTCCGGAGGCGAGCAACAGCGCGTGGCGATTGCCCGCGCGTTTGCCGCAGAGCCCGATGTGCTGTTCGCCGACGAACCGACCGGCAACCTCGACAGCCACACCGGCGAGCGCATCAGCGACTTGCTGTTCGAGCTCAACAAGGAGCGCGGCACGACCCTGGTGCTGGTGACTCACGATGAACGCCTGGCCCATCGCTGCCGGCGCCTGATCCGTCTTGAAGCCGGCCTGCTGGTCGCCCCTCTGGAGCCTTGATGGCACGCCTGCCGCTGTTGCGCCTGTTCAGTCTCGCCATTCGCCAATTGCTGCGCGACGCCCGCGCCGGTGAATTGCGCGTGTTGTTTTTCGCCTTGCTGGTGGCCGTGGCCGCCAGCACCGCCATCGGTTACTTTGGCGCGCGCCTGAACGGCGCCATGCTGCTGCGCGCTACCGAGTTTCTCGGTGCCGACCTGCTGCTCGAAGGCAGTTCGCCTGCGCGCCCCGAACAGATAAGAAGCGGCACCGAACTGGGTCTGGAACACGCTCAGGTGGTGGAGTTTTCCAGCGTCATCGCCACCGATAACGGCATTCAGCTGTCCAGCATCAAGGCGGCCGATGACACCTACCCGCTACGCGGCGAATTGAAAAGCGCGCCCGCCCCCTTTGCCACGGAAACAGTCGGTGGCGGACCGCAACCCGGTGAAGCCTGGGTCGAGGCACGCCTGCTGACCGCCCTGGACCTGAAGATCGGCGATAGCATCGATGTCGGCATGAAAACCCTGAAACTGGCGCGGGTGCTGACTTACGAACCCGATCGCGCCGGCAATTTCTACAGCCTGACGCCGCGGGTGCTGATCAACCTCGACGACCTTGCAGCCACCGGCGTGGTGCAGCCCGGCAGCCGGGTCAGCTATCGCGAACTGTGGCGAGGCAACGCTCAGGCACTCGAGACCTATCGGCAACTGATCAAGCCGGGGCTCGCCGCCAACCAGCGCTTGCAGGACGCCCGCGACGGCAATCGACAGATCGGTGGCGCCCTGGGCAAGGCCGAACGCTACCTGAACATGGCCAGCCTGGTGGCGGTATTGCTCTCCGGCGTGGCGGTGGCGCTGTCGGCAACCCGCTTCGCCACCCGCCGCTTCGATGCCAGTGCATTGCTGCGCTGCCTCGGACTGTCGCGCCGGGAAACCATGGTGTTGTTCAGCCTGCAACTCACTGTGCTCGGGCTGCTGGCCAGCATCAGCGGCGCCCTCCTCGGCTGGCTCGCACAATTGGGTTTGTTTGCCCTGCTGCATGACTTGCTGCCGTCCGACGTGCCTCCGGGCGGGCTGTTTCCGGCCGTTGCCGGGATCGGCACCGGACTGGTGGCGCTGGCCGGTTTCGCCTTGCCGCCGCTGGCGGCCTTGGGCCGGGTTCCGCCATTGCGCGTGCTGCGTAGGGATATGCTGCCGATCCCTTCCAGCACCTGGATGGTCTACGGTGTAGCGCTGGGCGCCCTAGGCCTGATCATGTGGCGCCTGAGCCTGGACCTGGTGCTGACCTTTGCCCTGCTCGGCGGCGGCGTGATTGCAGCGCTGGTGCTGGGCGGCTTGTTGTTGCTGCTGCTGAAAAGTCTGCGGCGCATGCTCGCGCGTGCATCCTTGCCTTGGCGTCTTGGACTCGGGCAATTGCTGCGTCATCCGCTCGCTGCTGCGGGCCAGTCCCTGGCGTTTGGCCTGATTCTGCTGTCGATGGCGCTGATCGCCTTGCTACGTGGTGAGTTGCTGGATACCTGGCAAAACCAGTTGCCGAAAAACGCCCCCAATTACTTCGCCCTGAACATCCTGCCCGCAGATAAACAGGCCTTCACCGATCACCTGATCGCCGTGTCGGCGCAATCGGCACCGTTGTACCCGGTGGTGCCGGGGCGCTTGATCAGCATCAACGGCGAGCCGGTGCAACAGATCGTCACCAAAGAATCCGCGGGTGATCGGGCGATTCAGCGCGACCTGAGCCTGACCTGGGCCGCGGACTTGCCGTCAGGCAACAAACTCACGGCCGGCAATTGGTGGAGCGAACATACGCCGGACGATGTTCCCGGCGTGTCGGTAGAAGGCAAGGTCGCCGAAAGCCTGAAAATCAAGCTCGGCGACCACCTGATTTTCAGCGTTGGCGGGGTCAATCGCGAGGCGAAAGTCACCAGCCTGCGGGAGATCGACTGGGACAACTTCCAGCCGAACTTCTTCATGATCTTCCAGCCCGGCACCCTGAAGGATCTGCCGGCGACTTACCTGACCAGTTTCTACCTCGCACCCGGTCACGACCAGCAGATCGTCGACCTGTCCCGGGCCTTCCCGGCGGTGACGATCCTGCAGGTCGAAGCCTTACTGGAGCAACTGCGCAGCATTCTCGCCCAAGTGACCCTGGCGGTGGAGTACGTGTTGTTGTTTGTGTTGGCAGCGGGGATGGCGGTGCTGTTCTCCGGCCTGCAAGCGACGCTGGATGAACGCATTCGCCAGGGCGCCTTGCTGCGTGCGCTGGGGGCGGAACGGCAATTGCTGGTCAAGGCGCGGCGCATCGAGTTCGGTTTGCTGGGCGCCGTCAGTGGTTTGCTGGCGGCATTGGGATCGGAACTGGTGAGCCTGGTGCTCTACCGCTACGCCTTTGACCTGCCGTGGCATCCGCATCCATGGCTGATGTTGCTGCCACTGCTGGGCGCCGTGCTCATTGGAGGTGCCGGGGTGTTCGGTACCCGTCGGGCGTTGAACGCCAGCCCGCTGACAGTCCTGCGCGAGGGTTGATAGACTCCTGTCATCCTCACCACAAGAAGCTGTCATGAGCCGTTACCACCCTCCCCGCACTGCCGGCACCGCGCTGATCACCCCCGAAGGTGAAGCGCGGATGCGCGCCGAGTTCCATGAGCTGTGGCATGTACGTCGGCCCCAGGTTACCCAGGCTGTCAGCGAAGCCGCGGCTCAGGGTGATCGCTCGGAGAACGCCGAATACACCTACGGCAAGAAGATGCTGCGAGAGATCGACAGCCGCGTGCGCTTTCTCACTAAACGCCTGGAAGCGCTGAAAGTCGTCAGCGAAAAGCCCAGCGATCCGAACAAGGTCTATTTCGGCGCCTGGGTCACGATCGAAGACGAGGATGGCAAAGAGTCGCGCTACCGCATTGTCGGGCCCGATGAACTGGACCTCAAACTGGGCCTGATCAGCATTGACTCGCCGTTGGCCCGCGCCCTGATCGGCAAGGCACTGGACGCCGAAGTTCGAGTCCAGACACCGACCGGTGAGCAGTGTGTGTATATCGTGGCAATCGACTACCCATAAAACTCAACGGCGGGTGATCAGCCCTTGCCGGGCAACGCGGGTCAGTTGCCGGATCACTTCAGGAGCATCTTCGAGGCTAGGGGACTGAATCACTGCCAGATCGAAACTGTCGTCGGCGAAACGAGCGAGCGACTCACCGTCTTCGACAAACTGGATCAGGAAGGCAGCGGGACCGCCGGTACGACGTGGCCAGCCATCGAGATAACGCAGGAGCGTCGGCTGATGTTTGCCGCCAAGCAGGATTTTTGGATTGCGCTGGGTGAGATGTGCCGTGATCGGCGCGGGACGTACAACGGGGTTTAGTGCATTCATTGTGTCGTGTCTCTGCCTCAAAAGTCTGCATGGCAGGTGAGAGGCAACACCGAACCAGCGCTTTAGCGGTATTTCGAAGCCTGTCCGGCTTCTATCGGCAACTGGATGAGTCACCTGGCGCCCCGCAAGTAGCTGTTTAAATCGGCGCATAGGCAACATCCTAGAGAAGCTGACTGGACAGTGTCAAGAATGACGCTCAACAAAAAAGGCCCGCACGATGCGGGCCTTTTTGTTGAGCCAGAGCGGTCAGCCGGCGATGACACGGTCTGCCGAGAGTTTGCCCGCACCCTCGATCAATACCGCGATACTGCCACCGAGCAACGCCAGGGCGAACTCATAACCGTTGTTGGCCATGAACAGACCATTGCTGATGTGCACCGAGAAAATCGCCACCAGCGACAGGAAGATCAGGCCGAGCGCGGCCGGGCGAACCAGCAAGCCGACGATCAGGGCCAGTCCGGCGAAGAACTCGGTGCCGCCCGCCAGTGCTGCCATCAGGTAACCCGGCGTCAGTCCGAGGCTTTCCATGTACTGCGCGGTTCCAGCCAGACCATAGCCACCGAATGCCCCGAAGAGTTTCTGCGAGCCGTGGGCGGCGAAGACGATACCGACAACGATACGCAGAACCGTCAGGCCGTAGCCAGCGCGGGTAGACAGTACCTTGTTGATCAGAGTGCTCATGCTGTTTCATTCCTTGTAAGTGTGTGTTGGTTGGCCGCTATATTAATCAGTTAATTGCATGTTAAAAGCGCAAAAAACCCACCATTACAATCAGATTAGTTGATCATTTGCGTGAGGCAACCTTTTGTCCCTGGGGCTCCAGGGACTCTCGCTCCCGGTCGAATGCCAGGTAATACTTGTTCACGCTATTAACATAGCTGACGGGCCCCATACCCACTTGCTCCATGGCAACGCGTTCGACCTGGAAGAACCACTGGTTGGGATTCAATCCTCGCCGCCGGGCTTCTGCGCGCATGCCCTGAACCCGCTCCGGCCCGATGTTGTAGGCTGCCAGCACGAAGGCCATGCGTTCGCGTTCGTTGAGTTTCGGGCTGGCAAAAAACTTGCGCCGGATCATCGCCAGGTACTTGGCCCCGGCCTGCACATTGCCGTCTACGTCCTGAATATTGTTGACCCCCACTCGCTGCGCCGCAGCAGGCGTGATCTGCATCAGCCCGGTCGGGCCACCGCCACTGCGTGCTGCGGGCTGCAATGCTGATTCCTTGAAAGCCAGCGCCGCCAGGTTCAGCCAGTCCATGCCTTGGGCATCGGCGTGTTTTTGCAGTACCGGGCGAAGTTTTTCCAGTCGCTGCCGGTCCGCCTTGGCCAGCGGATAGTGCACTTGATAGAGACGCCGATAGATCCGCAGGAACGCGGCGTCCTGGTCCGACGGTTTTTTGTAGGCGGTGAGGAAGCGATCGATGCTGGCCCGCAGCATCGAGGCATCACGGCGCACGAACCAGAACTCTTCCCCCGGATCGCTGATGAGTACCTGTTTGTCGAAACGCAGCCTGGGCAGGATCTTGCCCCAGCGTTCGGCGATCGGCAGCTCGACGATGGTCAGGTGGTAGATCCCGCCCTGCACCATCTCCAGTACGTCCTCGACGGCAAGGCTCGGATCGACCCACTCGATTGTGACCGGGGGCAGTTTGTGCAGGGCAAGCTTTTGATTGATCTGGCTGACAGCATCCCCGGCGGCGCTGCCGGCGGGTAACGCCAGGGTCTTGCCGGAAAGCTGTTCAAGCCGTGTGTAGCGGCGCTCGCCCTTGATGCCCACCAGGACCAGCGGAATGTTGCTGGCAATCGGCTCACTGGTGCTGACGGCGAAGCCGGGTTGCAGATCGAGCAACTCGCCTGGCGCCACCAGATCGCCCTCCCCGCGCTGCAATGCGCCGAGCAATTGATCCTTGGCCTTGGGAATGATCTTGAGGGTGATTTCCTGACCGTCACGGGCATGACCGTTGAGGTATTGCTCGAACGCTCTCAAGCGGTGATATTCGACCCCGATCGCCTGCCCCTGGACTTCCCCGGAACTGTTGCGGCTCTGGTTGACCAACACCCGCAGTACACGACTGCTGCGGATTTGCACAAGGTCCCGTACCTCGCTGGCCGGTACGGCTTGCAGTGGCCCGGGCAGACGCGCGACCGCCGATATCGGCAGTAGCAGCGAACAGCACAGCAGTAGCAAAACCGAGGGACGAATCATCCACTCTCCGGAAAGAATATGAGGCGCGCTTCAATGACGAATGGCATCAAGCGCAGCGACAAAACAGAGCGCCCAGGGCGCTGGCAACGTGAGCAAGACTGGCACAATGATGGCAAAACTACCAACCTGGTCTGGCCCGCGGCTCAAGAGACAGCGTTAACCCATTGTAGTTCTTGGCTTTTCTTATAAATCCACGGCTCTGATATGCTTTCCGGCCTTTGGGCCGAGGTAGCACCATGCAACTCATCGATATCGGCGTCAACCTGACCAACGCCAGTTTTGCCGACAAACACCAGGCCGTGCTCGACCGCGCCTATGCGGCCGGCGTGTGCCAACTGGTGCTGACCGGCACCAGTGTCGAGGGCAGTGAACAGGCTCTTGAGCTGTGCCAACAACTGGACGAAAGCGCTCAGCGCCTGTTCGCCACCGCCGGTATTCACCCTCACTGCGCCAGCGACTGGAACGCCGACAGCGCCCGACGGTTGCGCAGCTTGCTCAAGGAGCCGAATGTGGTGGCCGTGGGCGAATGCGGGCTGGATTTCAACCGTGACTTCTCGCCGCGTCCGCAGCAGGAGAAGGTCCTCGAAGAACACCTGGCCATGGCCGTCGAATTGCAGTTGCCGGTTTTTCTGCACGAACGCGATGCCAGCCAGCGTTTGCTGGAGATCCTGCGCGACTTCCGCGACCAACTGCCGGCTGCCGTGGTGCACTGTTTCACCGGAGAACAGAAGGCACTGTTCAGCTATCTCGACCTTGACCTGCACATCGGCATTACCGGCTGGATCTGCGACGAACGCCGGGGCACGCATTTGCATCCGCTGGTCAAGGAGATCAAGCGCGGGCGCCTGATGCTCGAAAGCGATGCACCGTATCTGCTGCCGCGCAGCCTGCGCCCCAAGCCGAAAAACGGGCGAAACGAGCCGGCGTACCTGACCGAAGTATTGCGTGAAGTGGCGCTGCATCGCGCAGAAAGCCAGGAAGATCTGGCGGCGCATACCACCGCGTGCGCACGGGCGTTCTACGGCTTGCCATCAATCCCCCAGTAACCACAAATCCCCTGCTCGCGAAGGCGTCGTGTCTGCCAGCATCAAGTTGAATGACAGACCGCTTTCGCGAGCAGGCTCGCTCCCACAAGGGGTAATGGTGCAGCCCGTTGATCTGCATCAAGAATCAGCCACCTGAGTAGCGGCACAATGATGGCACCCTGCCAAAACTGTTTCCGCTATCAGAGAAGACCTCCATGGGTGCCTGGCTTAGCAATATCTCGCTGAAATACAAATTCTGGGCGGTCAACGCCGTCGCTTTCGTCACCACCCTGTTGCTGGTGTTATACGCGGTGCAGCTCGAACAGCAGGCCCGCAGTCATACCAACCAGGCTTCGGCCCAGGCCCAGGCGCGACTGCTCGAAGCCTGGCCCGCAGGGCAGCCGCTGCCCAACGCCGCAAATCTGCTGACTTACAGTCGCGGGCAGGCGCCCATGCTCGATGGGCAACCCATGCCGGAACTGGCCGATGCGAATGGCTGGGTCGAGATCAACGCGATGCCGTTGTTCGGTGACAACCCGTTGATGGGCGCCGACGTCTTTACCCGCATTGGTGGCCAGCAGGTGGCCGTGATTGCCCATGGCCCAAGTCTGAGCCAGGTGTTCAGCGAACGTTTTGCCAACTACGCGTTGGCCGTGTTCATCCTGATGCTGGCAATGCTCGGCGCATCGCAGTTATTGATCCGCTTCCTGCTCAGCCAGCTCAACACCTTGAAGGACGTCATGTTGCACGTGGAGAAAACCGGCGACCTGTCGGCCCGCGTGCCATTGGCTTGCTGCGACGAAGTCGGGCAAATGGCCAACGCCTTCAATGCCATGCAGGCCGGGTATCAACGAGTGGTCAATACTGTCGCCAGCACCGCCCGGCAACTGGATGATGGTGCTGCGCGGCTGGCGGCCAGCATGAATGAAGTGCGCCACGGCATGCTGGGCCAGCAAAGCGAAACCGATCAGGCGGCCACAGCGATCAATGAAATGACGGCCACGGTCTATCACATCGCCCAACACGCAGGCGCCACCCGTGACCTTTCGCAATCGGCCGATACCCTGGCCGGCAGCGGGCAGGAGGTGGTGACGCGGGTGCAGAGGTCGATTGCCGGACTGTCCACCGGCGTCCAGCAGACTGCCGAGATGATTCAGCGCCTGGCCGAAGACAGCCAGAAGATCAACGGCGTGGTCAACGTGATTCACAGCATCGCCGAGCAGACCAATCTGCTGGCGCTGAACGCCGCCATCGAAGCGGCCCGGGCCGGCGAGATGGGGCGCGGGTTTGCGGTGGTTGCCGATGAAGTGCGAAACCTCGCCAAACGCGTGCAGGCCTCCACGGACGAAATCACTATCATGGTGTCGGCGTTACAGGCCGGCACACGGGACGCGGTGGATTTCATGCAAGAGAGTTCGTTCAAGGCCGACGATTGCGTGCAACAGGCGCAAGAAGCTGGGGCAGCTTTAGCCGAGATCACCGGCGCGGTGGCGCAGATGCGTGAAAGCAATACGCAGATCGCGGTGGCGGCCGAGCAGCAGATCCAGGTGGCGGAAGAGATGAACCGGGCGGTGGTGAGCATCCGTGACGTGACCGAGAACACGGTGCAGCAGACGGTGACTTCGGCGACCACCAGCAATGAGCTGGCGGCATTGGCCGGGGAACTGAGCAAGGCCATCGGTCAGCTCAAGCTTTGAGGCCCTCTTCGTCGGAACGCCGCCCGAAGAGGGCGGTACTGACAACCTCAATCCAGACCATGACGTCTATCAAGCCAATAGCCAGCCTTGATTCGCCGCCAGCATTCGCCGGGCCTATTCTTCCTACATGTGTTCAACATGGATCGAGGATCAGCATCATGGGCAAACGTCACCCCAACCTTCCCGCCTGGCAATGGCGAGCGTACCCGAACAATCATCAGCACCCGACCAATCTGGTGCTGCACCTGATCGCGGTGCCATTGTTCATCGTGGCGTTTCTGCTGATTGTGTCCGGGGTGTTCAGCCTGGGCCTGGCGGACATCGCCATCGGCGTGATCGGTGTGATTGCGGCGCTGGCCTTGCAACGCCACGGTCACAGCCTGGAGACCCAAGCCTCCGAGCCGTTCAGTGACCGCAAGGATGCGATATCGCGCTTGTTGGTCGAGCAGTTCCTGACGTTTCCGCGGTTCTTCCTCAGCGGAGGCTGGTGGCGCGCCTGGCGTGAGCGCCACCGCCGTCACTGATCAGGCGAACACTGTCACCGTCTGCCGGCTCATGGCGATCAATCGGCCATCCGCGCTCCACATTTTCGCGGCGGCATGTCCGTAGCCGTCGGCGGCGTGCTCGGTTTCGACGAGGTACTTGCACCAGTCCAGGGTGTTCAGCTCCAGCAGCGGTTGCACGAATTCGATGGTCCAGGTCAGCGTGCTGCCCATCGCCGGCTTCTTCAAAAACGGCATCAGGGCCGGCGGCCAGGCGTCCACCAGCGCCAGGATGTGCGCCTCGCTGATGGCCTCTTCCTTTACGTCCCCGCGCAAACGCACCCAGCCGCCCATTTGCCGGGATGTGCTACCACTGAACGGCAGCCCGCCGACACTCCAGCGCATCGCCAGATGCCGCATGAATTCCGGGATGACGCCCTCGACAAAAGGCAGCTCCTGGCACTCGTCCCAGTGCTTCATTTCAGGTGCCGGCTCAGCGGCCACCGCCACTTCCGAGGGGCGTGAGGCGCCAAAGCTGCCCTGGATCAATGTCACCACCTGCCCCTTCTGCATCACTCGGCCCAACACCTGGCTGACGGCCTTGCCTTCGCGCAGCACGTCGACTTCAAAACTGACCGGAACCTGGGGTTCGACCGGGCCGACAAAGGTGATTGCCAGCGAGCGCACCGGACGATCCGCCGGCACCCGGGCACGCATGGCTTCGTACTGCAGGGCGGCCACCAGGCCACCGAAACTGGCGCGCCCCTGGGCCCAGGAGGCCGGGATAGACAGCTCCCGCGGATGGCTGCGGACAGCGTCGAGCAGTTCGGAAAAGCGCATGAAAACCTCTGGGATCGGAAAAAGATGAAGGGATCTTAACCAGCCAGCGAAGGCTATACAGCACCCATTCCGGCCAAATTGACTGACAGATGAGCCGTGCTCGGTTCTAACGCAAAAACCATGGTCAACATTGAGCCCATGTGGGAGCGAGCCTGCTCGCGATAGCGGTCTAACAGTCACGATGTGTGCTGAATGTTAATC